>DATBEY010000212.1:0-2457 GCA_036558765.1 Binatia bacterium
TGCCCGGCCCGGGGCGCGTTTGGGATGCGCTTCGGCTGATCGCGGTAAACGGTGATTTGTGGAACAATCTCGGTATTACGTTGTGGCGCGTTGCGGTGGGTTTCCTATTGGCGGCGCTGACGGGCTTGCCGCTGGGAATTTTGCTCGGCGCAAACAGGCGCGCGGGTGAATTCTTCGAGCCGGTACTTCCTGTCCTAAACACGGTTTCCTCGGCGATCTGGGCAATCTTCGCGATCATCTGGTTCGGCATTTCCAACGCGACAACCATTTTTGTCGTATTCATGACGGCGATGCCTTTGATCATCACGAATGTGTGGCAGGGCACACGCTCCGTCAACGCCGAGTTTATCGAGCTCGCTCAGGTGCTGCGTATGCCGCAATGGAAAGTCATGACCAAGGTTTACCTGCCGACCATCCTGCCGTATTTTTTCTCAGGCGCGCGACTCGCATTTGGTTTCGGCTGGCGCGTCTCATTGGTTGCCGAGACCATCGGTTCATCGAGCGGTGTCGGTTATCGGCTCCGCCAAGCCGCGGACCTGATTAGAACCGATCAAGTCTTCGCCTGGACTTTGACTTTGGTGATCATGATGGCAACCATAGAAATGGGCATGATGAAACCCATCGAAAATTACCTGTTCCGCTGGAAAAAAGACCTTCAGTAACTGGGGTCAGGCTCGCACAAGCTGGATGAACTCGGCAGAGCTGACACAATGGAGTCCAGGTGCAACGGAGCAGATTGCGCCGGCGATTCGACTGATCGGGATCGACAAAACGTTTCGAAACGGCGATCAGACGATCCAGGTCCTCAGAGACGTAAGTCTTACCGTGGCGCCGCAAACTATCGTTGGCTTGATCGGCACCTCGGGTTCGGGCAAGAGTACGCTTTTGAATATCGTGGCAGGGATCGTCAAACCCGACGGCGGTCAAGTTTGCATCTGCGGCGCCGCCAGCGAAGCCTTCAATGATTGGTGCTCGGTGGGCTACATGTTTCAGGAAGATCGTCTGCTGCCTTGGCGCACCGCAGTTCGCAATGTGGAATTCGCGCTTGAGACCGGCACAATCCCGAAAAGCGAACGAACCCGGCGCGCGCTGGAAAGCCTGCAACTCGTGGAGCTGGACGGCTTTGCAAATGCATTCCCGTACCAACTCTCCGGCGGGATGCGTAGTCGTGTGGCACTAGCCCGCAGTCTCGTGACCGAGCCGCGTATTCTCCTGATGGATGAGCCGTTCTCACGACTGGATGCTCAAACCCGCGCTCAGATGCATGAAGAGCTGCTCCGTATTCACCGCCTAAAGGCAATGACGGTGTTCTTCGTTACCCACGACGTCGCCGAAGCGGCATTGCTGGTCGATGAGGTTGCGGTGATGTCGCCTCGGCCGGGGACGATCAAAGAGATCGTCGAGATTACACCGCCGCGGCCGCGAGACGTAACTCAGTCCGACGTCACGGTTTACATGCAAAGGCTCCGCGCGCTTATATAGTCCAAACACATAGTTCAGAGCTGCAAGATAAGAATTTATCGATTTAGGAGACAACATGAGAAGCAAAACAACTGCCGCGGCCCTTGTTCTTTTATTGCTGCCGTTCTTCCCGGCGCCTGTGTCGGCGCAAAAAATGAAAGTCGGCTACTGGACCAGCGGCTTCAGTCTGGGATTTGGCGCTGTGATGGAGCAGATGAGATTTGCCGAAAATCAGGGACTGAATGTCGATTGGGTGAAGTTTGCCGAGGTCAACGGACCGACCCGAGCGATCGTCTCCAATGCGATCGACGTTGCCTTTGCAGCGCCTTCGACGAACTCGATGGGCATTGCCGCCGACGGGGTCCCGGTTAAAATCGTGCTCGCGACGCAAATCGCGGAAGCGCAGATTGTCGTGCTGGAAGGGTCGCCCATTAAATCTGTGACGGATCTCAAAGGCAAAAAAATCGGCATGTCGCCTGCCGGAAGCGCAACCCATGCCATCGCTAGCGCGATACTGAACAACAATTTCGGTCTTAAGCCGACGGATTATGCCGTTGCTCCGGGAAATGAAGCGCAGTTGGCGCAATTCCTCAGCCAGAAAGAAATCGACGCTGGCGTGCTGCGCTCGGTGACGCTGGCGCAGATCGAAGAGATCAAGCCGCGTCGTTTGGCGAGTGTGGTCGACGAATGGAAAAAACTAACCAAAAGCGATGCACCGCCGATCCTCGCAGTAACTATTGTTTACAACGATTACCTCGCGAAAAACCAGGAGTCGATCGCGAAATTTATTGCGGCGACGCGCAACGCTCTGCAATTCGGATCGAAGAACAAGGGCCGGGTGGCGGAAATTCTGCAAAAAGCCGCAAACATGAACGCAACGGATGCGCGAGCCTATGCGAATCAGTGGGATGGAGCTTACATCGCGAGCTTTGAGCCGGCGGATATCAATTCGCTCAAGAAGATGTACGACATTGTCAAAGCCGCGGGCGGAGCGAT
>DATBEY010000213.1:0-7360 GCA_036558765.1 Binatia bacterium
CGCCCGTCGGCATCATTGACCAGTTTGATGATCTCGCTGGAAGGCTTGCCGACCTTCTGCTCGAATTCCTTGACGCGCCGTTCCAGCAGTTGCATTCGCTCCAGCGCGCGTTTCAAACCATCGGCAATCGCCTCGGTCTGCTTGCGATTGAGCTGCAAGCCGATCAGCGCATTGACGATCTTGTCATTGTATTTTGCGACGCCCTCGCCAAAAGCACGCCGGCGCTGCGCGGACAAACGTTTGCTCTCCAGTTGCCGCTTGATTTTCTCGCGATCGTTCCACAGCCGGCGGATCTTGCCGATCTGATCGAGGAGCCGCTTTTCGTGCACTTCCTCCTCTTCGAAATCTTCGCTATCCTCTTCGCCCTCCTCTTTGATGATCTCGCGCACGCGGATTTCATGCTGTGCGAGCTTTTCGCCAAGATCCAAAACGTAGGTTAGCGCCAACGGGCTGGATAACACTTCATGAATAACGCGTTTTTCGCCTTCTTCGATTTTCTTGGCAATCTCGACTTCGCCCTCGCGACTGAGCAGCGAGACGGTGCCCATCTCGCGCAAGTACATGCGCACTGGATCGCCCGTCTTGCCGACGACATCGCCGTCGCTGTCGAGTTCAATTTCTTTTTCCTCCTCTTCTTCCTCCGCGAGATCCTCGCCGGCGCCGCCCAGGGTCACGCGCTGATTGGCATCGACGACCTCGATGTCCATCTCGCCGAAAATCGACATAACATCGTCGATCTGGTCGGGCGAGACCACTTCCGCTGGCAGCATGTCGTTGACATCGTCATAGGTCAGATAGCCTTTTTCCTTGCCGAGATCGATGAGCTTTTTCACCTCCTTCATATTTTTTTTCTCCACCGGCTGGGCGGCAGAGTCGGAGGCGGCTTGAGCCTTGGCTAGCGGACGCGCGCTTTCGGTTCGAGCTTTCGGTGTTCTAGCTGGCGTTCTTTTCGTACGAGGTCTTGCCATTCTAGTATCCTTTCTCTCTTCGCGTTCTCATCTTTCTGTTCTTCCGCCACGCGGATTTTGAGTCGCTCGTCGCGCTTCTGTGCCTTGATGTGCTTGCGCTTTAAACGCGCCAGGCAGTCCGCCGCGACTTTGCCACAAACGGCATCGGTGAGATCCTCTGTTTCCAAGGCCAAACGAGCGATCTCACTGGCGAGTTCCGCCGGCAAAATTTCACTCAATCGAGCTACTTCGATATTCTCATGGTTGTGCCACTCGTGGAGGATGACGTCAACTGCCGGAGTCCACAAGGATGAAAATCCCTGACGCGCTTCCGCATCAGCCGCAACTTGTTCAATGACTTTGGGTAAGCGCAGCATCGCCCCGATCAGCATTCGCTCCGCTTTGTCGTCGCGCGGCATCGCGGCCGGCGCCACCGGACGATTCTGCGCCGTGCGCGCGGGCAGAGACGCGTGAGTCCGCTGTCGCAGCGTTTCCTCACGAATGCCGAGCAGGTCGACGGCGCGACCGACGAGCAGATCGACCTCTAGCGGGTTGTTCAATTTGGCCAGCACCCGGCTGACTTCAGCGGCGATTTGGCTTTTGCCTTCCAGGCTTTTACCGTAGCGCCGCTCGAGCCATAGAAAGAAGAAGTCCGCGAGCGGCACCGCCTCATCGAGAATCAGTTCAAGACGTGCTTTTCCGTGCTGTCGCACGAACGTGTCGGGATCATCCTGCTTGGGTAAAAAGGCTGCCCGGCCGAGCAGTCCCGCTTCGACGAAGACTTCGAAGCTGCGCGCAGCGGCCTTCTGTCCGGCGTCATCTCCATCAAAGAGCGCGATGACATTTTTGCTATAACGCGACAATAACCGGATGTGATCGACGGTTAACGCGGTGCCGAGGGTCGCGACCGCATAGGAAAGCTCGTGTTGCGCGAGCGCGATCACATCGAGGTAACCTTCGACCACCACGACCCGGTCCGCCTTACGAATGCTCTCTTTGGCCTGATGCAGTCCGTAAAGCGTCGACCTTTTATGGAACAGCGGTGTTTCGCTGGAGTTGAGGTATTTCGGCAGAGCGTTGTCCAGCACGCGACCCCCGAAGGCAACGATCTTGCCAGCGGCGTTGGCAATCGGAAACATCAGCCGCGCGAAAAATTTTTCATGGTACTGCCGCGGCGCCCGTTCTCCCACCAGGCCGAGTCGAATCGCGTCTTCAATCGCGACATTTTCCTGGCGCAGCAACTGCAGGAGTCCCGAACCCCCTGGCGGCGCATACCCGAGCATAAATTTGCGCGCCGCGGCTTCATCCACGCCCCGGGAAGTGAGATACTCCAACGCCTTTCGGCCTTCGGGGTGGCGCAACAGAATTTTTTGATAGCGCGCGGCGGCCTGTTCGTTGATGCGATAAAGATACTCGCGATCGCCGGCGCTGCGCGCAGCGGCAGATTGCTCGCTTCGCTCAATGACAATCCCGTAGCGCTTCGCGACACGCTCCACCGCTTCGGGAAAAGCCAGATGATCGTACTGCATCAGAAAGTTGAAGACGCTGCCACCCGCCTGGCAGCCGAAACAGTGATAAATGCCTTTTTCCTCACTCACCGTAAAAGAGGGAGTTTTTTCGCCGTGGAAAGGACAAAGCCCCATATGGTTTCGCCCGGCTTTTTTCAGCGTGACGTAGTCGGAGATCACTTCGACGATCGAAGCCCGCTGACGAATCTCGCTGATCTTTTCTGGGCTGATCATGAGCTGGCTAGAGCCGGCGGGTGGGGATCGCCTCGCCCCAGTTCAGGCGAGTCAGAACCTGTTGCTTACCGATACGAATGATCCCCTCGGCGAATCGGGACAGCGGCGGCAATAGATACGAACCGCGAGAAGTTTCCGTGTTGACCTTCGAAGCTGAGCCGGCATTGACCAAAAAGAAAATCACCAGCGCCAGAATAGCCGCGCCCTTTCCCAATCCCACGAGCACACCCCCGGCGCGATTGAGCGATTTGATAAACAATAGACTTTCAGAGCGATGCAGCAACCAACCGATCAAGTTGAAGGCAAAGTATGCGATGAAAAAAATCGCAATGAATGCGCCGCCTTTCAAAAACAGCGGCGCCAGATTCCACCACTGCGCGGCGTAATTCGCCGCGGATTGAGCGAACTCAACTGCGAGTATAAACCCCGCGATCAAGCCCAACAGAGAAAAAATTTCGCGAAAAAAGCCTCGGAAAAACCCTCGCAGACCGAAGAGAGCCAGGACGCAGGCAAGAATTACGTCGATCCAGTTCACAGCCCGGAACCATTGAGAGCGCGTGGCGAAACTGCCGAACTCGCGCACGCGCGCCGCAACCCAAGCGGAATCATTCCGCTCTACACACGTCTCGGACAGTCAATCGAGCCATTTTGAATGCGGCAAACGACACCGGTCGCTGGCAAGCACGTTACCCCGCCAGAAGGGTTTTCGCCAACTCGCTCACTTGCTTACCGTCGCTTCGGCCAGAGACCTTCGGCATGACCAGTTTCATCACTTTACCAAGGTCCTGAACCCCGCGCGCGCCGGCTTCGGCGATGCTGGCCTGTATGATATTTTTCACTTCCTCGTCGGAAAGAGGCTGAGGCAGCCAGCGCTTTAACACTTCCAGCTCGGCTTCTTCTTTGCGAGCCAGATCGTCGCGGTTGCCTTTGCGGTATAAGTCGATCGCTTCGCCTCTTTGCTTGCACAGAGTCGCGATGATGCGGTGGATTTCCTCGAGGCGAAGCTCCCTCTGCAGTTTAATTTCCTCGTTGTGAATAGCGGCCAAAAGAAGTCGAAGGGTTGAGAGCGTCACGGCGTCGCCGCTCTTCATGGCGCTCTTAACCGCTTCTTTTATTTCATTCTGAAGTTCCACGAAACAACATTTACGCTACGCTAAAAAGAATGCCGCACTCGGCGCATCGCGCGCTTTTTTGCCGCAATCGCCTTCTTTTTCTTTTTCACACTTGGTTTTTCGTAGTGCTCGCGTTTGCGCAGTTCGGCCAGAATACCTGCTTTCTCGCACAATTTCTTGAAGCGTCGAATGGCGCTCTCGATGGATTCGTTTTCTCGAACTCGAACTCCAGTCATAAAGTTACATCACCCCCGATCACCGACGGATCGTGCCCTGTGTTTTGCCCGGCGGTAATTCTAGCGCATTTCCGTTCCAAGTCAAGCAATTTGCCTTAAAAATGAACGGTTTGGAGGCAACTGGATCGCTCGCCGAGACATTCAGGAGTCGCTTATGTCTTGTATCTGCAATACAGTTTGGAAAATTTTTCGGGAAAATCGGAAATCAACCCTTGCACGCCCATTCCACCCAGTGTTTCCATGTCGTGAACTTCGTTCACTGTCCAGACGTAGACATCCAGTCCCTCTTCCCACGCCTGCGCGAAAAGCTCTCGCGTCGCGAGTTCCTTTTGCACGTGAAGTGATTTTGCCGTTAGGCCTCGTGCCGTTTCGAGCCAATTTGGCTGCAGCGGTGAACCGACAATGAGTCCGATGTTCGCCTCCGGCGCCAACTCCCGCAAGCGCGTCAGCGAGCGGTAGTCGAAGGAAGAAAATGTCGTGCGCTCAAAGTAGTCGTAGTGACTCACGATGAACAAAATTTTGAGCTCTATGCCTGGCGCGGAATCCTGAAAGGATTTTATTTCCACGCAAAGATCGGCGTTGCCGGCAATCGACTCGATCGCCTCCTCGAGTGTAGGAATCCGCTGGCCAGCAAAAGCTTGTCCCCGCCATGCGCCCACATCGAGCCGTTTGAGTTGCTCGAGGGTCTTGCTGCGAACCGTTCCCCGGCTTCGGCCAACGCGCTTCAAGCGTTCGTCGTGAAACACCACCACGTGGCCGTCACGGCTGAGCTGGCAGTCGAGCTCGATCATGTCCGCGCCCGCTTCGATGGCCTTTGTAAACGCTAAGCGAGTGTTTTCTGGATAACGCCCGGAAGCGCCGCGATGGGCTATTTTTCTGAGACTGGCCACGGCAGCTATGGTCGATGCGCGCTGTTTGTGAGTAGCGATACCCGTCAGGACATCTGGAGATAGAGCAGAAATTCCTTATTGCCTTTGGGCCCGAGCAGCGGAGATTCGACGATGCCACGGCTCCTGTAGCCAATCGCCGCCGCGGCTTTTTCAATCTCATCGATCACTCGCGCGTGCTCGGCGGCGGACCGGACCACACCGCCCTTGCCCACTTTGCCCTTGCCCACCTCGAACTGAGGCTTGATCAGGGCAATGACTTCATGGGTTTCGGGCAAGAGCGCTTTGACACAAGGGAGAATCAGTTTCAGAGAAATGAATGATGCATCGATGGTGGCGAGTTCCACATCATCCGGCAGAGCGCTTCGATCAAGGTAGCGAATATTGGTTTTTTCCAGCACCACCACACGCGGGTCGTTGCGCAATTTCCAATCGAGCTGCCCATAGCCCACATCCACGGCGAAAACCCGCGCCGCGCCGTGGGCGAGCAAACAGTCGGTGAACCCGCCGGTGGATGCCCCGATATCGAGAGCCGTCTTGCCTTTAACCGAGATGGCGAAATCTTGCAGTGCCTTTTCGAGCTTGAAACCGCCGCGGCTGACGTAACGTGGCGCCGGCTTGAGATGAATCCGCGCGCCGAGTTCGACGAAACTGCCGGCTTTGGTGACGGCCTGATCGTCGACAAGCACCTCGCCGGCCAGGATTTTGCGCCGTCCATCCTCGCGGCTTTCGACCAAGTGGCGCTCCAGCAGCAACAGATCTAAGCGCTGCCTCTTTCCCATCCCTCATTGCTGCGTTTTCTGCCGCGCCGCATCATCTGCAATCCCGCCTGGGCGATGGCATCCTTATCGAAACCACAAAGCTTCCGCAGCTCCTCCTGGGTCCCATGCGAAATGAAACGGTCCGGCACGCCAAGCCGTTTGATCGCGACGCCGGTAATTCCTTCGTCGGCCAAAAACTCGATTAACGCGCTGCCGAAACCGCCGGCGATCACGTGGTCCTCAACCGTGATGAGCCGCGGCACTCGAAGCAACAAAGCGCGGAACAAATCGCGATCCAGCGGCTTCACAAAACGGGCGTTCACCACCGCTGCATCGATGCCGAGCGGAGCCAAATCCGCCGCCGCGTGCAACGCCGGAAGCACCGTCTGGCCAATGGCCGCAATCACGACGTCTTTACCATCGCGCAAAAGTTCCGCCTTGCCGATTTCGAGCCGCCGCATCTCCTGATCCATGGGTATGCCCCAACCTTCACCCCTGGGGTAGCGGAGCGAAATCGGCCCGTTATGATCGATGGCGGTTGTGAGCATATGCTGCAATTCGTTTTCGTCTTTGGGCGCCATGATGACAATGTTTGGGATCGACCGCATATAGGCAAAATCGAACACGCCATGATGGGTGGGACCGTCGGCGCCGACCAAGCCGCCACGATCGAGAGCGAATACCACGTGGAGATTCTGCAAACAGACGTCGTGCAGAATTTCGTCATAGCCGCGCTGCAAGAAGGTCGAATAGATCGCCACCACGGGAATATAACCTTCAGTCGCCATGCCGCCGGCGAAGGTCACGGCATGCTGCTCCGCGATGCCGACATCGTAGGTGCGATCGGGGATCTCGCGCGCCAACTTGTCGATCCCAGTGCCGCTGCCCATCGCTGCGGTGATGCCGACGATCTTGGGATGATTTTTCGCGATGCGCAGCAGCGACTGACCGAAAACTTCCGTATAAGTTGGAATCGGTCCCTTCTCTTTTTTTGCCTTGCCGGTGAGCACGTGAAACGGCGTGACGCCGTGAAACTTGATCGGATCGGCTTCCGCGGGCGCATAACCCTTGCCTTTTTTGGTCAGCACGTGCACGAGAGTCGGTCCCTCGATCTTCTTGACGTTCTCCAGCGTAACGATCATTTCGGCGATGCTATGACCATCGATCGGACCGACGTATTGAAAACCGAGGCTCTCGAAGAGAAAACCGGGCGTCACCAGGCTTAAGAACGAATCGCGAAATTTGCGCGCCGCTTGTTTCAGATTTTCACCGCTGGGTAGGCTCTTCAGCAGATTCGACAGATTTTTTTGCATGCGCACGCCGAAATCCGTGGTGAACTGCTTGCTCAAAAACGATGAAACGGCGCCGACTCGCGGGTCGATAAAATGCTCGTTGTCGTTGAGCACGACGATCAGGTCGCGATCGAGATGGCCCGCGGAGTTGAGTCCTTCGTACGTCAACCCGGCGCTCAAGCCGCCGTCGCTGATCACCGCGACCACTTTGCGATCGGAACCCTCGAGCACTTTGGCTTCGACCATGCCGAGGGCAGCTGAAATCGACGTGCCGGCGTGGCCGGCGCCAAAGACATCGTACTCGCTCTCTTCCCGGCTCAAAAATCCGCTCAGCCCGCCAAACTGACGAATGGTCGAGAGGCGGTCACGCCGACCACAGATCA
>DATBEY010000214.1:0-5699 GCA_036558765.1 Binatia bacterium
TCAGTCTGTCGAAACAGCCTTAGCGCACGTTTGCGCTGCCACCGGCGTTCAGCCAACGGCCGAAGAAATGACGAAAGCGGTCGAGATTCGATTGAATCAGATCAGGCGTGCGCTCAATCCCAAACCAGAGGCGATAGCGACACTGCAAGCCTTGAAGCAGAGTGGCTACAAAATCGGCCTTCTCAGCAATTGTTCCATTGAGATTCCGATCCTGTGGCCCGAGTCGCCATTTGCGCAATGGGTAGACTCTGTTGTTTTTTCTAGTCGTGAGCATCTCAAAAAACCCGACCCGCGTATCTTCGATCTCGCGTGTCAACGGCTCGGCGAAATTCCCCACCAATGTCTTTACATCGCGGACGGAGAAAACTATGAGTTAAGCGTAGCCAGGAGTATCGGGCTGCGTCCAGTGCTGATTCGAAACTTCTCTGCGAGCCGGCGAAAGGAACTATTTCGCGAAGCTACGGAATGGCAGGGCGTCGCAATTTCCTCGCTTTCTGAAGTATTGAACGTGTTGGCGACCGCTGATATTCGGTGAGAGATATGATCACAGTCACGGTGCACGACGTTATATTGCACGCACCTAAGAACGATCCCGATGTTGAGTGGCTGCCCGGGCGCAGGAAAAAACTTACGTTAGGCTTGCTAGAGTCATCCTGCTCAAAGAAGAACTCGGTTGCTTGGCGGCTTTAAGATCGCTGCAATCGGGCAAACTCGCGTCTGATTCGGAATACAGATCTGCATGTCTAACCTGTCGATCCGAGAGGCACGACCGGACGACGCGCCTGTTCTGGTTGCGGCGGAGAAAGAAACCGCGCGAACTCCAGGCCTGCTCGTCTCCCGCCCGCATGAATTGATCTTGCAAGCTTTCGAGCAAAAAATTGCCGCGCTTGCTGAGGGAGGCCGCTACATCGTCGCAGAAAAAGAGGGCAGGATCGCCGGTCATGCTTTGTTGGATCCGATGCCGCTTGAAGCGATCTCTCACGTTTTCAAGCTCACGATTGTGGTTCATCCAGAATTTACCGGACAGGGCATCGGCACCGCACTTATGATCGAGTTACTGGATTGGGCGAAGCGCTCACCCAAGGTACGCAAGATAGAACTGCTGGTGCGAGCGACCAACGAACGTGCCGTTCATTTGTACTCCAAATTGGGATTTATCGAAGAAGGCCGATTTAAAAAGCGCATATGTTTACCGGACGGAAATTTCATTGACGATCTGGCGATGGCCTGGTTCCGGGAACCCGCGTACGACCATCCGTGACCGGATGACCTACGATAAGTTCAGTCGTTTTTACGATTTGATCATGGGTGATCGGTCCGACGCGGCGAGGTACGTGACCGACCTTATCGCTCGTTATCAGCCCAAGACCAAGAAAGTTTTAGAGATCGCTTGCGGTACGGGAAGCATCTTAGGAATGCTGTCGGAGTCTTACGAGGTTACCGGGTTGGACCGATCCGGCGCGATGCTGGCGGTCGCCCGGAAAAAGCTTCCGCACTTGCGCTTCTTACGCCAGGACATGACTCGCTTCCGTATTGCGCAACGTTTTGATGCGATCATTTGTGTTTTTGATTCGATCAATCATCTGCTTCGACCGACCGATTGGTGGAAAGTCTTTCATCGTGTCGCCAAACATCTGAACCATGACGGTGTCTTTATTTTTGACGTTAACACTTTGGGCAAACTGCAGCGTCTCGCCGAGGGTTCCGCCTGGGAAAAATGGTTCGGTCGAGATCTGGTAATCATCAAAGTCAACACACAGCGAGGCCGAAGATTCGAATGGGACGTCAAAATTTTCGAGCACAAAACCCGAGATGATTACAAATTGCTCCACGAGAAGATCCAGGAAATCGCTCTTCCGAAGCGGCAAATTGTGGAATGCCTGCGGCGTCACTTCAGGCAAGTCAAAGCTCTCGATCCGTTCGGTTTCAGAGCTTCGGATCAGTCGGAGCGCCTCTATTTCGTCGGCAAGGCGCCTCGTTCGTATCGACCGGCGTAATACAGATAATGCCAGTCTATTCCGCTCGATCCTTTTCTCGTGCTAATCTCTGCTGCAAACTGGAAACGATTCAGGAGTCACGACTGCACCATGCAGCAGCCAACGGCCGATAAATTTGCCCATCCGCAGGGTTTTCTGTCCCTGGCGAAAAACGTCGGCATTAAAGATTCGACCCTTGACTTGGCCGTCATCTATTCCACCGTGCGCGCCCGCGCGGCGGCGCTGTTCACGCGCAATCGTTTTCCCGGCGCTCCGGTAATCGTCGGGCGAAAGCACATCGCCAAAGGCTTCGTTCAGGCGCTGGTCGTCAATAGCAAGAACGCCAATGTGGCGATGGGAAAACAAGGCATCGACGACGCCATCGAGACCTGTCGGATCGTCGGGGAAGAACTGAGTATCAATCCTTACGAAGTGCTGCCCTTTTCGACGGGGGTGATTGGGCGACCGCTGCCGATGAAGAAAATCCGCGCCGGACTGAAAGGCATTCGCAGCGAACTCAAGCCGGACAATCTCAGACTCGCCGCAGAAGCGATCATGACCACCGATACAGCGCCCAAATACTATTCGTGTCGGGTCGGCCGAGCGGTGATTGCGGGCATCGCTAAAGGCGCAGGCATGATCGAGCCGAACATGGCGACGATGCTCGTGTACTTGATGACGGATGCCGAATTACCCAAGACGGTGCTGCGCCCCATGCTCAAGCGGGTGGTCGATCGCACGTTTAACTGCGTGAGCATCGATACCGATACGAGTACGAGCGACACCGTCGTGCTGATGGCCAACGGCCTCGCCGGGACTGTAAAGCTCGGAGCATTCGAAAAAGCTCTGCTCGACGTCTGTGAATATTTGACCAGAGAAATCGCCCGCGGCGGCGAAGGCGCGACCAAACTGATTACCGTCGATGTCAGCCGCGCCAAAAGCGATGTACAGGCAAAACGTGTGGCCAAATGCGTGGTCAATTCGCCGTTGGTGAAGACCGCAGTTTATGGCTGCGATCCCAATTGGGGTCGTGTCATTGCGGCGGTGGGAAAATCTTTCGATCCAAACATCGAACCAAGAAAAGTGACCATTCGCTTCGGCGCAACCGAGGTATTTAAAAAAGGCTCACCGGTCGCATGCGATCTCGAGGCGCTCAGAAGTTATCTTGGCCAATCCGAAGTGCTAATCACGGTGGAATTGGGATTGGGAAAAGCCTCGGCGCGCGTCTGGGGATGCGATCTGACCGAAGGTTACATTAAAGAAAACGCCTACTACACGACATGAATCGGAGTGACTGGCGTCACAGCGGCACGGAAAACGAAGGATGCAATCAGAAATTCCGAGCCGCCTGGATTCACGCTCAATACATGCGGGTAGCCGCCTTCGAACGAGATTGCCTGGGATTAGACAAAGATGATTCGCCAACTGTCCCACTTCATTCTTCAAAGTGGCCGCGTTATCGATCCCGCCGCTGGCAGGGATGGCATACTCGATATCCGCGTCCGCGACGGGAAGATCGACGCGATCGGCGTTGACCTCGCTATCGACGGCGCAGTGGTGATCGACGTCAAAGATCATATCGTCACCCCCGGATTGATCGATGTTCATCTTCATCTCATGAAAGGCCTTGGGGCATTTGGCGTTGATCCGGACATTTTCGGAGTGGGCTCGGGAGTCACCACCGTTGTGGACGCCGGCAGCGCCGGCCACACCCTGCTCAATGTCTTTCGCAATTACGTGACCGATAACGCCAAGACACGCGTGCTGAATTACATCAACCTATCCACCCTGGGCGGCGTCAGCGGTCCCGGCTACAGCATTCTTGCCGATCCGCGCTTGATCGATGAAGCGAAAATCGAGCAAGCGGTGGAAGCGCATCGCGACATCATTGTCGGGATTAAAATCATGGCTACGGGCGGGGCGCTCGGTGCGCAGGGACTAAAGCCGTTGGAGCGAGCGCGCAAGCTCGGCGATGCGCTCAAATTGCCTTTGCTGGTCCATATCGGCGAGAGCTGGACCAAAGACACAGAGCCAGTGCACGTCGGCGATGTCCTGAAGTATCTGCGCGCCGGTGATATTGTCACGCACATGTTTACCGTCCATCCTGGCGGGTTGCTTGACGGCAACGGCAAGCTCTGGCCGCAGGTGCGCGACGCGAAGGCATCGGGAGTGCTCATGGACGTCGGCCATGGTCTGCACAATCTCAACTTTGATGTCGCGCGCAAAGTGCTGGATCAAGGGCTCAGTCCGGACGGTGTTTCGACAGACGGTCATCGCGGTAACCGCGCCGGTCCCGTTTACGACCTGCCCACGACTATGGCCAAATTGCTGGCTCTCGGATTTTCTTTGAAGCAGGTGATCGAAATGGCAACGAGCAACGCGGCAAAGCTTCTGGGCCGCGCCGGGGAGATCGGCACGCTAAAGCTTGATCACCCGGCAGAGCTTTCGGTTTTAAAAATCGCAGAGCGCGAGTGGCAAGCCGTCGATTCACAGAAGGGAACGATCCCCGCGCATCAGGCGATCACACCGGTCTACGCGATACGCGGCGAAATGATTCATGCCGCGATCCCCGCTCAACGACCGTAAACTTTACCGCTTCTTCCGTGTGCTTGTGCTGCCGAGAATAGACCCAAGCACGCCGCGAATAATTTCTCGACCCAGCTGAGTGCCCATCGCGCGGACGGCGCTTTTGCCGGCGGCTTCCAAGAGAGATCCGGCCTCGGACTGCCAGCTCGCGCCGGTTCGAGAACCCGCTTGCTCTGCTCCGGCTTGCGGTGCCCGCAACTTGAGCATCTCATATGCCGATTCGCGGTCGACGATTTTCTCGTAATGGCCATAAAGGGTCGACTGCCTGACCACCTGTTCACGTTCCGCGGCCGCCAGCGGCGGTAGTTGGCTTTGCGGCGGAAATATCAGTGCGCGATCGACGGGATTCGGTTGACCCTTCTCATCGAGAAAAGAAACCAGGGCCTCACCGACGCCAAGTTCTGTGATCGCCTTCTCCACGTCGATTTTTTTGTTCGGACGAAATGTCTGGGCGGCGGCTTTGACCGCTTTCTGGTCACGCGGTGTGAAGGCTCGCAGCGCGTGCTGGACGCGATTGCCGAGCTGGCCGAGCACGATGTCCGGCACGTCCAATGGGTTCTGCGTGACAAAATAAACACCGACGCCTTTCGAGCGCACCAGCCGAATCACCTGCTCGACTTTTTCCATCAGCACGCGGGGGGCGTCGCTGAAAAGCAGATGCGCCTCGTCGAAGAAAAACACCAGCTTGGGTTTTTCCGGATCGCCCACTTCGGGAAGGCGCTCGAACAACTCCGAAAGAAGCCATAACAAGAAAGTGGCATAGATCTTCGGCGCATTGATCAGTTGATCAGCGACGAGGATATTGACCATGCCACGGCCTGTGGAATCGGTTTGCAAAAGGTCATCGAGATCGAGCGCGGGCTCGCCGAAAAATTTTTCGCCGCCTTGCTCATCGAGCGCCACCAGCCCGCGCTGAATCGCGCCGATGCTGGCAGCAGAAATATTTCCATATTGCGTTTTGAATCGTGCCGCGTTATCGCCGACGTTTTGAAGCATGGCGCGAAGATCCTTAAGATCGAGCAACAGAAGTCCGTTATCGTCGGCAATTTTGAATACCAGCTGTAACACTCCGCTCTGAATCTCGTTCAAGCTGAGCAAGCGCGAGAACAGCAGTGGTCCCATGTCGGAAACCGTCGT
>DATBEY010000215.1:0-9495 GCA_036558765.1 Binatia bacterium
CCACTAAGAATGTGCTGCACCCGATTGTCCGCACCCATCCGGTATCGGGTCGCAAGGGTCTTTATGTCTCGCCGCGTTTTACCGTCGGCATAGAGGGCATGGACGATGCCGAGGCGCAGCCGCTGCTCGATACGTTATTTGCTTACCAGACGGCGCCTGGCAACGTGTATCGTCATAAATGGACCCTGGGCGATTTCGTGATGTGGGATAATCGCAGCGTCAATCATCAGGCCTGCGGCGGTTATGCGATGGACGACATCCGCCTGCTGCACCGCACATCGACGCAAGGGGACCAGCCTTTCTGATTCAGTGACCGCGGGAGGAATAATCATGGGCGAACACCAGTCGCGCACAAATATCTTCCGCAACACCAACTGTAGGGATGATCAGGTCTTGCAATGCGACAAGTCGCCGGCCTGCTGCGTTCGAACACTTGGTCAAGATTTTACGGTCGTCGGGGCGCTCAGCCTTTGATTTTCATTTCCGAGGCGAGAATCTTACCGTCCGGTGAGCCGTTCCAGATAACGTTTCGCGCCACGCCATAAAGTTCCGCAAGCGTATAGAGCGGCGCGAAGGGCACGTCTTCCATGAGAATGCGGCCCGCTTGCTGTAGAATCGCGATGCGCTTCTTGTGATCGCCGGTTTGTTGTTCCTCGTCGATGAGCTTGTCGAATTCCGGATTGTTGTAGTTGATGCGCTTGGAACCGCCAGTGCGGAAGTATTGTTCGAAATAGACATCGGCATCGCTGCCGTTGCTGCCGGCGTAGTAGAACGGCAGCTTGCCACCGTTGACGCCGTCCTTGCCCCAATAGATGGCGTACTCTTGCGGCACCGGCTCAACTTTGATGCCGACCTTGCCCAACTGATCGGCGATCACTTCGCAAACCTCTTTGCCTTTGAGGTGGCGGTCCGGGGCCAAATAGAGCTTGGTCTCGAGTCCGTTCGGATAACCGGCTTTGGCCAGCAGCTCGCGCGCTTTTTTCGGATCGTAAGGATAGCGCTTGATCTTCGGATCGAAGCCCACCCAATTAGAGCCCAGTGGGCCGTTCACCACCGCGCCGTGGCCATCGTAGATGTGCTTCAACATGACGTGAGGATCGAGCGCGTAGTTGATCGCCTGGCGCAGGAGCTTGTTGTCGAAAGGTTTCATGGTCACATTCATGCCGAGAAAATACATGCGAAAGCCGACCACCTCCTGAAGCCGAACGCGCGGATGCTTGGCGATGCGGTCGACGTCTTCGATAGGCACGTTGCTGATCAGATCCGCCTGCCCCGCCAACAGTCCAGCCACGCGCGCCGCTTCTTCCTTCACGCCTTTGATAATCACCTCGCGGATTTGCGGCTTGGCGCCCCAGTAATCGTCGTTGCGCCGCAGCACCAGGTTGCCGCCGCGCTGCCAGCTCACGTATTTGTACGGCCCGGTGCCGGCCGTGGCGTTGTCAAGATCGTCGCCGTATTCCTTCGAGAGAATGAACCGGGTCTCCAGCCTCGTGAGCAAAAGCGCATTGGGACTCTTGGTCGTAAGCACCACCGTGTAATCGTCGGGGGTTTCCACCTCGACGCCCTGCACGTAGGCGCCCTGCAGGCTGCGCTTGTCGTTCTGCAGTTTGTCGATGGAGTAGGCGACGTCCTTCGAGGTAAACGGTGCGCCGTTGTGAAAGCGCACGCCTTTGCGCAAATGAAAAATCCACTTGCGCCCCTGAAACTCCCATGACTGAGCCAGCACGCCGACATATTCATTGCGGTCGTAATCCATTTGGATCAGCGGCTCGATGATGTGGCGCCAGATACCCGTGATGCCGCCGCCGCTGTAGCCGTAGGGATGAAGCGAGTCCAGGCTGACGCCTTGATAGATGACGATGCGATCTTTGGATGCGGCCGACGCCCTCGAAGCCAAGGCAGGTGCGAAGAGGGTTCCCAATCCCAGAGCTGCGCTCTGCCGCAAGAATTGGCGCCGATCGAGCGATGTGCCATGTCTACGCATCGGAATTCTCCTGCGTTGAATTGAGCCGTTTATATTCGGCCCGCAACAAAGCTGTCAATGAGATTCTACGAGGTATTTAAGAGCTCATGAGTAGGCTCATGTTTTTTGCCATCAATCCTCGCGTAGGCTTTCGCTCTCCAGACTTGGCAAGCAATGCTCGGCCCGCTTGGGTTCGATAAGTTGACCGGCTGACCAAGACGCAGCCATTCTCCTTAATTTCTTAGCGCGGGCAAAACCACTTTTCCCAAAAGCTCGATCTGCTCCAGCCAGTCGGCATAGCGAAAACGCAGATCGAACACGATGAGGTCGGCGCCGGCTGCTTCGTAGGCGCGTGCCTCGCGCGCAATGTCCGCCGGCGTTCCCGCGAGAATGAAACCGCGGATATCGTCCAGCGTAGAAAAGATTCCGCTCGGCGGCTTGATCCAGGTCGGAAACTTGTTCGCTTCGCCGATCAAAGCCTCGATGTTGATCGGCGCCAGCGCTTTGGCACGATTCGCGGCGACGCTCGTAAACGGCATAACGGCTGCGCTGATCATCGGCTTGCCGGCTCTGTCACAAAGCTCGCGGATATAGTCGACGAGTTTTTCGAACGTGGCGAGCGTGGTGCGCGCCGGCATCCAACCATCGCAGTATTCGACCGCACGGCGGCAAGCCGCCGGAGTTCCGCCACCATACCAGATCGGGATCGGCTGCACCGGCGTCGGCTTGAGCACGACGTCAGCAAAATCGAAATATTCGTTTTTGAACGTGACCCGCTCGCCAGCCCAAAGCCGGCGGCAGATATCCACGTTGCTCCGCACCAGCTCGGCGCGTTCCGCGATGCCCGCCGGATACCCTGCGGCGGCGAACTCGTGGGGAAAGCCGCCGAGACCGATCCCCATGACGATTCGGCCGCGGCTGATTTGACTCAACGCGGCAAAAGCCTGCGCCAGATGGATTGGATGGCGGTGGCAGATCGTCATCGCAGTGCCGAGCGCAATCCTGTTTGTCGCTGCGGCGACCGCAGCGAGCGTCAGCAACCCGTCGACGTGCGTGTTATTCGTTCCCTCGATGCCGTGCGGCTCGAATACCAGATGATCTCTTACCCAGAGGGAATCGAACCCGTAGGTCTCGGCGCGCTTTGCGCCTTCCAGACATTGTTCAATCGACGCGTGCTCGCAGAAATGGGGCAGCAGCAAGCCGAATTTGAGTTTGCTCGGCATAGCCATCGGTGAATTTTCCTTTTGTTGCACAATACGATTCGACAGGCTAGCGTAAACGAATCTAAATTTATCTACGGTTTTATCTCATGGCCATAGAACCCAACAAAATCATCTACTCGATGGTCGGCGTCAGCAAATACTATGACAAGCGCGCCGTCCTCAAAGATATTTATCTTTCCTATTTTTATGGCGCCAAAATCGGCGTCATCGGTCTCAACGGCTCGGGCAAGTCGTCGCTGCTGCGCATCATGGCCGGCGTCGATAAGGAGATCAACGGCGAAGCCGTTTTGTCGCCCGGCTATTCCGTCGGCCATCTCGAGCAGGAGCCATTGCTCGACGACACCCGTACAGTGCGCCAAGTCGTGGAGGAAGCAGTACAGGAGACCGTCGATCTTTTGAAGGAATTTGAACAAATCAACGCCAAATTTGCTGAGGAAATATCCGACGAAGATATGAACAAGCTCCTCGAGCGCCAAGGCGAAGTTCAGGAGAAACTCGATCATCTCGAGGCATGGGATCTCGACGCCCGCCTGGAAATGGCCATGGATGCGCTGCGCTGCCCCGCCGCGGAAACTCCCGTGAAAATACTATCCGGCGGCGAACGGCGCCGGGTCGCGCTTTGCCGGCTACTTTTACAAAAACCGGATATTCTATTGCTTGATGAGCCCACCAATCACCTGGATGCCGAGTCGGTCGCGTGGCTCGAACACCACCTGCAATCTTACGCCGGCACGGTGATCGCCGTGACCCACGATCGATATTTTCTCGATAATGTTGCCGGTTGGATTTTAGAGCTCGACCGCGGGCAGGGTATTCCGTTCAAAGGCAATTACACCTCCTGGCTGAAACAGAAACAAGAACGGCTACGGCGCGAGGAAAAATCAGAGAGCGAACGCCAAAAAACCCTCGAGCGCGAGCTCGAGTGGATTCGCATGTCCCCCAAAGCACGCCGAGCGAAGGGCAAGGCGCGCATTACGGCGTATGAAGCACTGCTCGATCAGGAAGCGCAGAAACGTCGCGAGGACCTAGAGATTCCGATTCCGCCTGGTCCGCGTCTGGGCAACGTAGTGATCGAGGCGGAAAGCGTCAGCAAAGCATTTGCCGACCGCTTGCTGATCGAGGATATGAATTTCAAGCTCCCTCCCGGCGGTATTATCGGCGTAATCGGCCCGAACGGCGCCGGCAAGACCACTTTGTTTCGTATGATTATTGGCCAGGAGAAACCCGACCGCGGCAGGATTCGAGTTGGCGAAACGGTTGTCTTAGGTTATGTCGATCAAAGCCGCACACTTAGCCCCGACAAATCCATCTGGGAAGAGATCAGCGGCGGCGCCGATCAAATGAAAATCGGCAACCGTGACTTCAACTCGCGCGCCTACGTCGCCCGCTTCAATTTCTCGGGCACGGACCAGCAAAAGAAAGTCGGCAGTCTTTCCGGCGGCGAGCGCAACCGCGTTCATCTGGCAAAGATGCTCAAGGAAGGCGCCAACGTGTTGCTGCTCGACGAGCCGACCAATGATCTGGATGTGAATACTTTGCGCGCGCTCGAGGAAGCGCTGGAAAACTTCGCCGGCTGCGCCGTAGTCATCTCCCACGATCGCTGGTTTCTCGATCGCATCGCCACCCATATCTTGGCATTCGAGGGCGACAGCAAAGTGGTCTGGTTCGACGGTAATTATTCCGAATACGAAGCCGATCGCAAAGAGCGGCTGGGCCCAGCTGCGGATCAACCGCACCGAATTAAATACCGCCCATTGACCAGAAAATAGAAATAGATATATCTCTCCTACGCCGGCGCGCTTTCGTGATCGCACCGAGTGAGTTCTCTTCGAACACGATAGGACTGCTTTCATCGTGCCTGACAACCTCGGCTTGAGCCGAGTGCTTCGGAGGATCGCCTATGAATCCAAAGGGGCTATGGTTGCTTTCTTTGCTGACCTTGCTGGTAGCCGTACTCATTGGCCAAAAAAGCACGGCGGCGCCGATCACGGTCGGATATCCTCAGTTGAGCGGCGGCTCGATGCCGCTTTGGGTGATCGCCGAAAACCATCTCGACCAACGGTATGGCGTCGATGTAAAACCGATTTACATCGCAGGCGGCGCGATCCTCACCCATTCGCTGATCGCCGGGGACGTGACGATAGCGCTCACAGGCGGAGCAGTCGTCGGCGCCATCCTCGGCGGAGCCGATCTCACATATATCGGCATCGGGCTCTCGACCTATGGATTTACCGTTTACGCCAAGCCGGAGATCAAAGACATCAATGACCTTCGCGGCAAGGTTTTTGGTGTCATCACCAAGGGCGCGTCCTCGGATCACGCCGCCATCGCGCTTTTCAAGCGTTACGGGATTCGCTACGGACAGGACGTGCAGATTCTCTATTTCGCACGCCAAGGAGACCTGCTCGCATCCTTACAAAAGGGCATCATCTCGGGTGGCGTGTTCTCATCGCCGACGACGGTCATGGCCAAACGTCTGGGTTTTAAAAAGCTGGTGGACATCGCGTCCTTCAAATATCCCTACCCGCACAACGCCATCGCGACTCGCAAGTCGCTTATCCGGCAAAATCCAGAAATGCTTAAAGGTTTTCTCAAAGCTTATCTCGCGTCCATAAAAATCATCCACGAGCAGCCCGAAATCGCCAAGAAAGCGCTTGCCGACTTTCTCGGCTCCAAAGATCCCGAGATGATCGACGACTCCTATGACAGCCTCAAGGACCTTTTCCTGAAAGTGCCTTATATGCCCGAAGAAGCGATTCGCACGGTTCTGTCGCTGTCGGATAACCCGAAAGCGGCTACGGCCAATCCCAAAGATTTTTATGATAACAGTTTGCTGAAAGAGCTGGACGACAGCGGTTTCGTCAAGGAACTTTACAGCCACTGATGCAAATATGATAGTTTGAAGTCACGCACGATCTTGGTTCGTGCTGACACCCTGACTCGTGCAAACGGGTTCCCCAGTCGAGCAGGCGGGCAGTCCAGTTTGAGCGCCATCGCCCAATTCTCGCGTTGATCACTCACCCATCAGTTTCTTCATTTGCGCGACAATCTCCGGCGGCTGGACAACCACTTCCTTTGCCAAAGCTGCAAGGTCGTCGCCCGTGATCAGCTCGACTTCGGTGTTTTTCTGTTTCGCTTCGGCGAGCAGCTCGGGACTGCTCAAGGCCTTGTTGAATGCGGCGCGCAGAGTTTTGACGTGCTCCTCGGGAGTTTTGGGAGAAGTCATCGCCGGCCATAAACCGAAGCTGCCGGCGCTGAGCATGACATCGGCCAGCCGTCGAATCGGCGCTGAAGTTTTATATTGGTCCATCAGCTCATAGAGCGTTGGCACGTCGCGCAGTCGGGGATCTTTCTTCTTGCCGGTTTGAATCAAGATTCGCGCGAGTCCCTTTTTTTGCCAGGTCAGAAACGGCTCGCGGCCAAAATAGACCGGGATGCTGATGGCCCGGCATTGCACTTCGCCGCGTTCGACGGCCAGTTCGATCTCGGCGCCACCCTGATAACCGGGGACAATCGTGAACTTCGCGCCGATGGTTTCTTCAAGCAATTTAGGCAAAAAATAACCGGTATTGCCGGTGCCGGTGCTGCCGCATTTTGGCGGCGTCGCCGCCGCGCGAACATCCTGAATCGTCTTGTAAGGCGCCGCTGCCCACATATAGAGCAACGAGTCCGCGGGCGTGGTGCTGCCGATCCATGCGAACTTGCTCCAATCGAATTGCACTTCCTTGCGGCCTAAAACCTGATCGAAGTAGAGCGCCGCATTCACGACAGCGATGCTCAGGCCGTCCGGTTTAGCCACGTTGTATACGTAATTTGCCGCCGTAGCCGAGCCCGCGCCCGGCATATTTTGCGTGATGATAGTCGGATTACCCGGAATATATTTCGTCATATAAGGTCCGACCAATCGCGCCCAGAGGTCATGCGTGCTGCCCGCCGGATACCCGACGACGAAACGAATGGTCTTACCTTGAAAGTACGGCGCCTGGGCGCAGACTTGAGACACCTCAATGACCAACGCCGCCAGTAGGAGAAGCATTTTTTTCATTTGGATAAATCCTCACGTATCGATGTAAAGTGAAGACTAATCGCAATCCGAATTCGGCGTCAAGCTTGATGATCGGCTTGCCGGAACTGAGTCGCTTAAGTATCGTAGAACGTCGAGAGATTTGTGCTCCATGAATCTTCACAGTTTAAACTTCCTAATTGGCTCGCTGGCAATCCTTGTGCTGCTATCTGGAAGCGCGGCGCGCTCGGCGGAACAGATCCGTGTCGGATATGGCTCGCTCAGCACCAGCTATGCGCCGATTTGGATCGCCGGCGAAGCGCAGTTATTTCAGAAAAACGGTATCGCTGCGGAAGTTCTATATCTCGAAAGCGCCCTGGTACGGACGGCCTTGATCGCCGGAGATATCGTTATGGGCGGCATGTCCGGCACAACCATGGCCGCGCCGCGCCTACAAGGCGCTGACCCGATTATCATCGCAAGCTTCCTCAATTCGCTGCAATACCGCCTTGTCGTTCGTCCGGAGATCAAAGCGCCATCTCAGCTCAAGGGCAAGCGGATCGGCGTTGCGGGCTTCGGTCTAGGCGCGCATCGTGGCGCTCAGATCATGATTGCAAAGCTCGGGCTTAATCCCGATACTGACGTCGTCATGCTGCAAATCGGCGGCGATCCGACACGTCTCTCAGCACTGCTAAGCGGCACTATCGACGCCAGCGTTTTCAATCCGCCGCTTTACAAACGTGCGGTCGAAGCTGGCATGCGGGTATTGGCAAACATCGAGGAGATGGGATTTCCCGTGCAGGCTTCCGCACTCGTAAGCACCGAACGGTTTGTCCACACCAACCCTGAGCTGACGCGGCGAGCCATAAAATCCATTATCGAGGCCATCCATTTACTCAAAACCAACCCCGAGCTCACCAAACATGCGATCCACAAGTACATGCGCTTCAAGGACGATCGCGACACCGACGAAGCATACCAGATCATCCGCGATGTCACGCCGCGCAAGCCTTATCCGACAGTAGAAGGGATGAAAACCGTGCTCGATGAGTTGGCTTTGAAAGTCCCAGCAGCGAAAACCGCTCAACCGCGCGAATTCATGGATACACGGTTCATCGAAGAGCTAGATCGCTCGGGCTTCATCGATGGGCTTTACAAATAGCAAGTGTACGACTTCGAAGGTATTTTGCCGGCAAGCCACGTTTCAATAAACCCACTCAATTCAGCCGCGCCAGCCTCGATTCCCGCTAAAAATATGCGGGAATGACGGAAATGGAATTCATCCTCTCGGCAAAACTCTAGAAGCTCTAGTTCAAAATTCGCGGTCCGAAAAGCTTGATCGCATTGTCCCAGAGAATTTTCCGCTTCGCTTCGTCGGAAATCGGCTGGGCATCGAGATCGGGCAGCGCTCGTTTGGGATCGATCGCATCCGGGTGCGGGTAATCGGTATTCCAGACGATGTTCTCGCCCTTTAAATCTTCCACGACGTATTTGAGCGCGCGCTCATCGCTATCGCAGGAAATCACGCATTGGCGCATGAAGTACTCGCTCGGCAGCATGCGCAGTTTTTCCGATTTGCCCATGACGCTATTGCGCCCGTGCGTGTGATCGTCCATTCGCCCGAGCCAAAAGGGCAGCCAACCGGCGTTGGATTCGAGGATTGCGAGGCGCAGCCTGGGAAAGCGCTCGAGAATGCCAGTGAAAATAAAATGGCCTAAGGTCGTCATGTTGTCGCAAGGGAATCCGAGCGCGTGATCCAGCCCTCGGAGCGCGAGCTCCGTGTCACCACGGCGTTCGCCTTCGAGCTGCCGGAACGGATGAAAGCGGCGCTGGCGATATTCGCCATGAGCTGAAATCGGAAAATCCAGCTCGGAGGCGAGCTGCCAGAGCGCGTCATATTCTGCCTCGTGCAAATAGCGGCCCTCGGGGAGAAACGGATTTCGCACCGACACGGCGCCGAGCTCGGTGACTGCGCGGCGCGCCTCCTTCACCATTGCACTGATGTCCGAGCCGGGCAGCACCGCAACGAACTTGAGCCGCTTCGGGTCCGCGCTGCAGTAATCGTGACACCAATTATTGTAGGCCCGGCACATCGCCGCGCCAAGTTCGACGTCTTTCAAGGCGACGCGATAGGCGAAGTTCCCATTGTTCCCGGTGGGAAGCAGAACTTGAATATCCCAGCCGTAGCGGTCCATGTCCTTGAGCCGAATCTCGGACGACCACCACTGCCGATAGGCTTCGCCGTACTTTTCTTCCAATACCGCCCAGGCGCTCGGCGGCGGTCGCAACTGCAGATCCCCCTTGGG
>DATBEY010000216.1:0-4179 GCA_036558765.1 Binatia bacterium
CACCGAGGCCAACCAATACCAAAGCCAAGCCGCGTAGGAAGGCTTTCAATGCGGGCTCTTCCAGTTCGCGGCCCATCGTTCTGAGTAACTCGATCTGTTGTGGTTCACGCTGTCGGCGCACGAGATTGAGCGAGCTTTTCATCCAGATCGCGCCGACCAAACCGATGAGAAATCCACAGGTTTCCAGGTCCAACCGAGAACTCCTTACGAGTTTTGCGAAGCGATCCGGCGGAGATCGGCGCCAGAATTTCCGCTCGACAGCTGACTGAGTTGGTTTGCGTGCCGTTCCCAATGGCGCCCGTCGAACGGAATGATTTTGCTAGGTATCGAGCTGGAGTCGAGACAACGCAGGTTGACGCTATAGCCGTCCGGATTGGAGCGCGGAACGTAAAATGACTTAATACCGCAAACGCTGCAGAACCAGTGCTTTGCAATTCCGGTATTGAATCGATATTCGACGAGAAACTCGGAACCGCGTTGCAGAGTAAAGCGATCTTTTGGAACAATTAAATGGAGAAAGCCGGTCTTGGTGCAAATCGAGCAGTTGCACTCGACCGCTTCGATTTCGCCGGGCGCCAAAACGGCAAACCTTATCCGGCCGCAATGGCAGCCGCCGGCATATTCGATCAGCGCCGGATCTTGCGCAGTCGGCAGCACAAAGCTACGCAGCCGATTCCATTTGCGAGGTGTAACTACCGCTGCGTGCCGCGCTGTTCATTTTCGCCCGGTGATAAAAGATGCGCTGTGCGGTAGTGACGTTGCCGGCCTCTCCCTTCCACGCTTTCAGTGCCGGATCCTGCAGGGCGCGCGCATAGGAAAAACTCACCTGCCAAGGATGCGGGCCGAGTTTGTTCATTGCGTTGAGATGCTCCGTGGCGCTCACCGCGCTCTGGCCGCCTGACAAAAAAGCGATGCCTGGAACCGCCGCCGGCACGGTCCGCTTCAAGCACTGAATCGTCCGCTGAGCGACCTCCTCGACAGCGGCTTGCCGCGGATTGTCCTTGCCGGACACCACCATGCTTGGCTTCAAAATCATGCCCTCGAGATGCACCCGTTGTAAAAAGAGTTCATTAAAGGTGATTTTCAGGGTTTTTTCGGTTACTTCCTGAGACTGTTCGATCGTGTGATTGCCATCGAGCAGGACTTCTGGCTCGACAATCGGCACAATCTCCGCTTCCTGGCAAAGCGCCGCATAGCGCGCCAAAGCATGCCCGTTGGCTTGCAGACAAGTATACGTCGGGATCCCGTCGCCAATCGTGATTACGGCGCGCCACTTGGCGAACTTGGCGCCGAGCTCTTTGTATTCTTTCAAGCGTCCGCGCAATCCGTCCAGGCCTTCGGTGACGACCTCAGCGGGAAACCCGGGCAAATCGACGGGCCCCTTGTCCACTTTGATTCCGGGAATGATGCTCTTCTTGGCGAGCAGTTCCGGAAACGGCGTACCATCGCTCGTCTTGGTGCGAATCGTCTCATCGAACAGAATGACACCGCTGATCGCTTCCTCGACGCCCTTGGTAGCGAAGAGCATCTCACGGTACGCACGCCGGTTGTTCTCGTTGGACTCAATTTTGATGCTGTCGAACCTTCTTTTGATCGTACCCATGCTCTCATCGGCAGCGAGTATCCCTTTGCCTCTAGCGACCATCGCCTGAGCGACACTTTCAAGTGCTTGCTTGGACATGGGGGTCACTCCTTCTCATGAGTTATTGAAACGGGGTCATTTTTACATCGCGATCTGGTCTTCGCAAGTCATGCCGGTGCTGGATTGTCTGAGTTCCAATGCTTTGATAAGGGTTGGACATTGTGTTGGATCTACTCATTCACTGGTTCATCAGCGCCGCAAGTTTGATGATCGTGGCGTTTCTTTTCCCTGGCATCCAGCTACAAGGGTTTGGCACCGCATTGATCGCGCCGATCGTCATCGGCTTCGTCAATGCGACGTTGGGCCTTGTCTTCAAACTATTTACTTTGCCTCTCACCGTCCTCACGCTGGGACTTTTTTGGCTGGTGATCAACGCCTTGATGTTGCAATTGGCCGCCGCTCTGGTGCCGGGATTTTTTATCGCTGGATTTTGGTCGGCCTTTTTCGGCGCCATCGTACTGAGCGTGGTAAGCAGCATTCTCAGTTTATTGATCCCGTAAACAAGTTTCAGTTCGACAACCCCGTCGCCTCGTTCCAGTAACGCGCGTCGTAAAAACGTTCCGGTGGCGCGTAGGGCGGTTTGTAAACCCCCATTTCCTTGCGCAGTTCGATGACCGTGCGGAGCGCCGCCGGATTGATTCGCGCCTTGGGCACGACTTTGTGGTAAGCGTCGGTCGCGGCTGCGCGCGAGAGCTTTTCTTCATGCATGACGAGATCAATGGTCTCGTCGCGGTTCTCAGGGCTGAGCAGCCAGTCCGTGGCGCCTGACCAGGCGCGGATAAAACGTACGACGATTTCACGATGCGCCTCGAGCCAGCGGCGCAATGCCCACCCGCAGGTGAGCGGCCATCCGGGGACATACGCTTCCGAATTAGCGAGCAGGACGCCTCCGGCCGCAAGTGCCTTGTCCGAAGCGGGCGGAGTTAGCATTGCAGCGGCGACACGACGCTCGAGAAATGCCTGTAATCGCACCGGCGAGCTGCCGATGATTTCAATTTGATAGTCGCTCTCCTCGATGCCGTGTGTGCGGAGAATTTTCTTCCGGATCAAATCGAGATTAGAATCGCCTGGATCGCCTGCCAGAAGTTTACCGCGCACTTGCTCAATCGAACCTACGTCCGGCTGTCCGATCAAATACGCGCTCAGCCCTTCTTCCGCCTGCATGAACAATAGGTAGTCAACGCCGTCCGTGGTGGTTCGCGCGATCATGGTGTCTGCGCTGCTCAAAGTAAAATCCCAGCGGCCTTCCGCCATACCGCGATTGTGATCGGGCGCGAAGGTGGTCCGGTGGAAATTGATCTCCAGTTGTTCTTTGGCGAAAAAGCCTTTGCATTCCGCCACCACGTGCGGCGTTCTGCGCTGATATCCGGTGACGTTGAGTACGTCCATAGCCATTCTCCTGTACTCTTTCTATCTTCAGCCTGGAAATGGCTCAAGAGCTCCGTATTGGCCTCGATCACCAATCAAGCTAGAAATAAAGAAATAAAATCAAGCTAGAAATAAAGAAATAAAATTAACCGGTGGATTTCTATGAAGCTCGAAAATAAGGTCGCGTTGGTTACCGGCGGCAGCAGAGGCATCGGCAAGGCCGTGGCGGCGGCGTTTGCGCGCGAAGGAGCAAGCCTGGCGCTCTGCGCGCGCACCGCCACCGAACTTCAGCAAACGGTAGCTGAGCTTCGCAGCATGAAAGCGCAAGCCGAGGGCTGGACGTGCGACGTGACAATAGAGGCGTCGGTCAACGAATTTGTCCACGAGGCGCAAAAGACCTTTGGTCGAATTGATATTCTGGTCAATAACGCCGGTGTCATGACACGGCCGGCGCCGTTGATCGAACTGGAGGTTAGAAAGTGGGACTACACGATCGCCGTGAACCTCCGCGGCCCGTTCCTGGTCACGCAAGCCGTGTTGCCATTGATGCTCAAACAGAAAAGCGGCTCGATTATCAATGTCTCGTCGATGATTGGCCGCGGCGCTTATCCGAATTTCGTCGCCTATGGGACCTCGAAATGGGGCTTGGAAGGATTCACACAGACTCTCGCCGCAGAGCTGAATTCGACCCGGATCCGCGTGAATTCCGTGGAACCGGGCTACGTCGCTACCAAGCTTACCGGTTATCGCGGCAGCAAGCCCGAATCCGTCACTGAGGTTTTTGTCTATTTGGCGTCGGACGAATCGAAAACCACCACAGGAAAAATGTTAAGCTCGGCAACCTGGAGATCACCAACCCAATGAAACTCCGAATCGGATCACCCGGCGCGCAAACCCGTTAGAGGCCGAGCAATTCGATGAGCTTGGCTTGGTCGAAACCGACTACGGATTGTCCATCGATGATGGTTACCGGTGTGCTCTGAAAGCCTTGATCTAGCAACTCTTTGAGAGCGGCCTTATCGGCGCGAACATTTTTTTCCACGAACTCGACGCCCTTTTGAGATAGAAACTCTACCTCTTTGTGACATGGCCCTCAGCCAGGCTGGGTATATACAACGATCGACTTAGCCATCGGTTCTCCTCACCTTCTTACAATCAATTTTATAACA
>DATBEY010000217.1:0-3637 GCA_036558765.1 Binatia bacterium
CAGAATCACGAAAGTTTATACGCGCACGGGCGACAAAGGCGAAACCGCTTTGGTCGGTGGCAAGCGTTTAGCCAAAGATTCGCCGCGCATCGAAGCCTATGGAACGATCGACGAGCTCAATTCGATCGTCGGTTTGGCCCGTGTCTTCAATGCCGAAAGCCTGGATTCCGGCGATGCGCACCGATTCCTGGATGAGGTCCTGTGCCAACTTCAAGACGAGCTTTTTGATTTGGGCGGCGAGCTGGCGACGCCCGCGGAGTCATTTCAGGACGGCATGTATCGCGTCGGCGCTGAACAAGTCGACCGGTTGGAAAAATGGATCGATCAATGCCAGCAAGATCTCGAGCCGCTCAAATCTTTTATCCTGCCGGGCGGCGGTCGGATCGCTGCTTACTTGCATCAATGCCGAACCGTCTGTCGTCGGGCCGAGCGCGAAATCCTGCGGCTCTCGCGTAGCGAAGAGATCAACCGACATGTGCTCGAATATTTCAATCGCTTGAGCGATCTGTTTTTTGTTTTGTCGCGCTGGATTGCCAAACAAACCGGCGCACCGGAGTATCTGTGGCAGCGCGGGCTAATGGAAAAACCCAAAAACAATAAAGTTAAATGATTTAAAAGTGCTTCAGTTTTAATCCCGCTTAAGTCGAGAAAGATTTCTCGCTTTCGCTCGAAATGACAAAATAAGTGATTTGTCATCTCGAACGAAGTGAGAGATCCTTCCCAAACTGAACGGACTATAAAATTTGACCTGAGAGTCGCGAGGGTCGTTTCATGAAACTACTGGAGGGGAAGCGGGCGGCGATCTTCGGTGTCGCCAATGAGCGCAGTATCGCTTGGGCGATTGCCGAGGCGTTTCATGCCGAGGGCGCCGAGCTGGCGTTCACGTATGCGGGAGAAATGCTGGAGAAGCGCGTTCGCCCTTTGGCCGAAGGCATCGGTTCGAAAATCATTTTGCCTTGCGATGTGACCAAGGACCAGGAGGTCGAAAAAGTATTTGCGTACCTGCGGGAAACCTGGGGCGGACTCGATATACTGATTCACGCCATCGCCTTCGCCAATAAAGAAGACCTGGCAAATCCGTACGTCCAAACCAGCCGCGCAGGATTTCATGTGGCCATGGATGTGAGTGCCTATTCTCTGATCGCCCTCGCGCAACGCGCCGCGCCCTTGATGGAAGGGCGGGGCGGCGCGATGGTGACGTTAACTTACATGGGATCGGAAAGAGTCGTTCCGAACTACAACGTCATGGGAGTTGCCAAAGCGGCCTTGGAAGCGAGTGTGCGTTATCTGGCGCACGATCTCGGACCGAAGGGCATTCGGGTCAACGCGATCTCTGCCGGACCGATTCGAACCCTGGCAGCCGCTGGTATTTCTGATTTCAAGACCATGCTCCACCATGTCGCGGAGCGTGCGCCGCTCAAGCGCAATATTGATGCCGAGGAGGTCGGCAAGACGGCGCTCTATCTCTGCAGCGACTGGGGCAGCGCCGTCACCGGCGAAGTTCTGCACGTCGACGCGGGTTACAATATCATGGGCATGTAGCGAGCGCATAGCTTGCTAGCTTCAAACCGACAGGAGAAAGATCATGAGAGAATGGGAAGCATTTGTTCCGGAAGAGGAAAGAAAAATTTACGAGAAAGCCGGCTACAAAGGTAAGGAAAATTACGGCGTTAATCCGGCGCTCTTGATCATCGACGTCATCACCGGATTTACCGGCACCAAACCGCTGCCGGTTCTGGACGCCATTGACGAATTTCCCACCAGCTGCGGCCAGGTCGCATGGGATGCCTTGCCGAAAATTAAAGAGCTTCTCCATGCCTGCCGCGACGCCGGCGTCCCGGTGATTTATTCCACCAGCGATCCGGATTTCAAAGCGGCCTTCGGCAATGCCACCAAGCGAGGTGTCGACAAAACCGATTTCGAGAAACTCGCCATTGAGTTTCCCGAGATGATCAAGCCCCGCGCTAACGAATTCATCGTCCGCAAGGCGCGCGCCAGCGCTTTTTTCGGCACGCACCTGATCACTTATCTTGTGCGCAAGAATATCGATTGCCTGCTGGTCGCCGGCACCAGCACGTGCGGCTGCGTGCGCGGCACGGTGCTCGACGGCTACTCCTTCGGTTATCCGGTGTTCGTCGTCGAGGAATGTGTTTTCGATCGTTCGCGCACCTCGCATCTGGTCAACCTTTTCGAGATGAATGCCAAATACGCCAGCGTGATCCAGCTCAAAGAAGCGCTGGACTATGTGAACAAACTCAAGCGTATGGAAGGAAGAAAAGCGCTAGCGAGCTGATTGTTGCTGACCATCAGACAGGAGATCACCATGGCCACCGAAGCGCCGTTTCCCGAGGAAGAGTACCTGGCCCGCTACCAACGCGCTCAGGCATTGATGGAACGCGACGGCCTCGACGCTTTACTGGTCTCCGAGAAAAATAATTATTGGTACTTTAGCGGCCTGATCAGCTACCAACTCGATCACATTCAGCGGCCGCAAATCCTGATCTTACCGAAAACCGGTAAACCGCTGCTGCTCGTCTACGGCAATGACAAAGCGAAAGCCAAAGCTTTGCCGTGGGTCGGCGAAGTTCGAGCTTATACCGACGTGCCATTTCCCGAGGAAATGATCGCCGGCTGCGTCAAAGAAATGGGGCTTGGGGAAGCCAAGATCGGCTTCGAGCTAGGTGACGATCAGCGTTTGGGATTCCCGGTAAATTATCTCACCCGTTTGACCGAAGCCTTGCCCAAAGCCGAGATCAAAGACGGCACCGTGGCGCTCACTGAAATGCGCATTCTCAAGAGTCCGCGGGAAATCGAGTTCATCCGCCGGGCCTGCGATATTTCCGTTAAAGCCTATGATCGCTGCTTGCCGCAATTGAAACCCGGCATGACCCGGCGCGAAGTCGCGGATCGGCTCTACATCTCGATGATTGAAGAAGGCGCACATCCGCGCCATCCCGGTTTTTTGATGCTCAATTCATCGACGCGCTATGATGATCGGCACTATAACAAAGGCGACCGCATGATCGCCGACTTTGGCGCCTGCTATGAAGGATATTACGGTGACGTCACGCGCATGGCGATTTTCGGCGCGCCGACCGACGAGCATCGCCGTGATCACGAAACCGCCTGCGATGTCATCGATCTTTGTTTTCAGTCGATGCGGCCCGGTACGCCGCTCGCGGAAGTTTCCAGGGTCGCCAACCGCGAATTGGTGAAACGCGGCTACGAAGCCGTCGAGAGCCCGAAACGCATCGGCCATGGCATCGGTATGTCGCGCGCAGAGCCGCCGTCGCTCAATGAAGTCGAGACCGAGGTTTATCGTCCGGGAATGGTGCTCGCGCTGGAGCCGAAAGTTCGCTCCGCAAAAAGCGCGGTTCACCTGGAAGAAGATATCCTGATTACGAACAAGGGTCAGGAGTTTCTAACCACCGGCTGCCGTAGATTAGACGTGATTGATTACGACTAATCGACCGAGCAATGTAGGTTTCCATCCTCTCCCACCGGGAGAGGACAGAGGTGAGGGCTCTTTTCACGAGATCAAACCCTCACCCTCCCTCTCCGGAGGGCATGGTAACTGATGTGTAGAGCGACCAGAGAGCCATGGATCAGCAAGGCATTCTTTACCTCTCCAACGATG
>DATBEY010000218.1:0-6472 GCA_036558765.1 Binatia bacterium
GGTTTACGTAATTCTTCACGCAGCATCACGTGTGCCGGCGCGGACATTTGCTTGTCATAGGTCAGCGCATCGCGGAGTCCCATCATATCGAGGCCCAACGTGGCGACCTGCAGATTGATCTTCACGGTTTCGGGCGGCACCTTGGCGATCCGCTCGACAATGTTGAAGCACTCATCGAGCAATTGGTCGGCGGGCACGACTTTGACGACCAAGCCGATGCGCAGGGCTTCATGAGCGTCGATGTGATCACCGGTGAGACCGTAGCGGAGCGCGTTCTTATAGCCGCCGAGCAGAGTCCACATGAAGCTCGTGTTGGAGCCGTGGCGGACTTCGGGCTGAGCGAACACCGCGTTTTCAGAGGCGAGCGTGATATGCGTGTAGAGCGAAAGCCAGGAGCCGGCGCCCATGGCCCAGCCGTTGATCGCGCCGATGATCGGTTTGCCGAACTCCCACATGCGCCGAAAATTACGCGGATCGATACGCCACGAATCGATCACTTCGGCAGCGGTCTGATCGTGCACGATGCCGTAGGGCCAATGAATATCGCGGCGTCGGCCGGCGCGATTGCCTTGATCCATGCCGGCGGAGAAGGCGCGGCCCGCGCCCGTGAGCACGACAGCGCGGACTTCTTTGTCCTCCTCGACTGCGTCCAAGGCCTCGTGCAACTCTTTGATCATGCTCCGGCTGATGGCGTTCATCGCATCCGGCCGATTGAGTGTGATCAGAGCGCCGCAGCGCTTTTTTTCATAGCGGATTTCCTGGTAATCGGGCATGAGAGCTCCTTTAAGACTTAAGCTCGTTCAAATCGTCATATCGTTTGGAAGAGCGCTTAAACTCTTGGAACGGCTTGAGGGGGATTTGCCTAGACAAAAATCCCATCTAAACCCCCTTCTAAAGGGAGGAATCAATTTATAACGCCGCCCTACGGGTAACTCTGTTGTTATCACTTGATCTCCACTACTGCATCGACGGCGATGACCCCTTCTCCTTTGGGCAAGACGATCAACGGATTGATGTCTACACCCGCGAGCCTGTCGCCGAGACCCATTGCAAGACGGGAAACGTTGACGATCGCCTGACACAAGGAATCGACATCGGCGGGAGGTTTGCCGCGCACTCCGGCGAGAATCGGGAAACCGCGCAGGCGCGCGATCATGTCGTGTGCTTGCTCGCAAGATAAGGGCGGAATCCCGATGACGACGTCTTTGAGCAATTCGACGAGAATCCCGCCGAAACCGCAGAGCACCACCGGACCGTACAGTGGGTCACGATTGACGCCGAGAATCATCTCCAAGCCGGCGGCGGCCATGCGCTGCACGATTGCGCCGGCGATTTTTGCGGTGGGCGCGCGCTCTGCAACCTGACTGTGCATGCGCTCGTAGGCGGTGCGCACGTCGTCGCCGTTCGCGAGGCCTAATGCCACGCCTCCGACGTCGCTTTTGTGCGTAATGTCGGGCGATTCAATTTTCAGCACTACCGGAAAACCGACGCGCTCGGCAGCGCACGCCGCCTCTTCCGCAGACCGGACAAAAACGGTGGCCGCGGTTGGAATGCCGAATTGCTGAAAGAGCTGAAACGCGGCTTCCGCAGGCAAAATCCCGCTGGAAATTTTTTTGTCGAATTGCTCAATAGTCGGCGCAGCACTTGGTTTACTACTGCTTTTTTTGAACTCGTAGTAATCGGCAAGTTTTTGAATCGTGGATGTGGCGCACTCGGCGCCCTCCATGAGCGGCACGCCGGCCGCTCTCAACGGCAAAAGAATTTCGGGATCGACCGGGCCACCGACGACGGAGCTGAAACAGGTAATCGGCTTTGTACTCGAGCCGGCGGCTTTTTCTATGGCCGCGGCAAAGCGGTTACCGCTTTTGAGCTCTTTTGGGCGCGGATCGTTCGCCTCGAGATTGATTGTGACGACATCGATATTGGAGTCGTCGATTAGCGCCTGGAGCAGCCGCGGGAAAATATTCGGATCGTCATACATGGCGCCGGTGCCGTCGAGCGGATTGTTCATGTTGCCGAAATCGGCGACGGCTTCTTGAAGTTGCGATTTCGTAGTTTCGGTGAGTTCGGGAATCTCCAGACCGACGTTCGCCGCCGCGTCGGAGACCAGCGTGCACTCGCCACCGGAACCGCTGAGCACCCCGATGCGCCTGCCGCCGCGATAGAGTTTTAGAAATCCTTCGCAAGAAAAGACACTCACCGCGTCAATCAACTCGTTAAGGCTGCGCACCGAAACGATGCCGCCCTGACGAAACGCTGCGTCCACGACTTCCGCTGCGCCGGCAAGAGAGCCTGAATGTGTCGCGGCAGCGCGTTTGGAAACTTCCGACCGGCCGCCCTTCAATATGATCAAAGGTTTTTGGTGTTCGACGGCTTTGCGCGCGACGGCGAGCAATTTTTCGGGCTGTTTGAATCCCTCGACGAAGGCGGCAATGACTCGGGTCTTTTCGTCGTCGACGAAATAATTAAAGTATTCCTCGAATGTGGCGCCGGACTGATTGCCGCACGAGACGATATGACTGAGGCCGACGTGGCGATTGAGCATCAACGCGTTGGCGATGGTCGTGCTCAGGCCGCCGCTTTGAGAAACCAGCGCCACCGGTCCGGCGAGAAAGCCGGCAGGAATGCTGGACGCGAATAATGGCGCCTTGCCGAAGACATTGAGCACGCCATAACAGTTCGGCCCGCAGATAAGAAATCCACGCTCGCGCGACAGCGCTTCGAGGCGCATCTGGCGACTTTTGCCTTCAGCCCCGGTCTCGGCGAATCCGGCTGCAAATACGACGGCAGCCCGTACACCGGCGTCTGCGGCGGATTCCAGCAAGTCGGGCACAGAGCGATTGGGCACCGCGAGGACAACGCAGTCTACAGGTTCGGGAATCGCCGCCAGATCCGGATAGCAGGGGCAATCCATGACTTCGCGGTATTTCGGATTGATCGCAACGATTCGACCTGGATAGCCGAAATTTTTTAAGTTTCGGATCACCCGATTCCCGCGCGGTTCCCGGTTCGGCAGCGTGTCCGTGCGCTGCGATGCCCCGACGACCGCGACCGAGCGCGGCTTCATGAGCGGCGAGAGGTCCCGCCATGTCTGGTTTGAATCGATAGTCACTTCTTACTTTTGCCTCGGAACTCGCAGGTTCATCGCTTTTTTGATCGCGGACCGAACGGCTCAGGCTGGAACGGGCCGTCACGCAGTTGAAGATAAGCTTTAGTCCCTTGTGTTGCGCGCGCCTCGTCTAAGGGACGACGAAATTTTTCGTTCAGCATCATATGCGCGGGAATCGATAACGTTTCATCCATGCGCAGGGCGTCGCGCAATCCCATCATTTGCAGTCCCATGGTCGAGATTTGCAGATTGATTTTGACGGTCTCGGGCGGCACGTGCGCGATGCGTTCGACGATCTTGAAGCATTCTTCCAACAGTTCATCGACCGGAACGACTTTGTTGATCAAGCCGATGCGCAGCGCCTCGTGAGCATCGACGTGATCGCCCACCAAGCCGTAACGCAGCGCATTTTTGAATCCGGCCAGCAGCGTCCACATGAACGTCGTGTTCGAGCCGTGGCGCACCTCGGGCTGGGCGAACACCGCGTCTTCGGCGGCAATCGTGATGTGGGTATAGAGCGCGAGCCAGCAGCCGCCGCCCATGGCCCAACCGCGAACGGCACCGATCACCGGCTTCGACAACTCGAAAATGCGGATCAGCTTGACATCATCGGCGCTCCAATAATTCATCAGGTCGGCGGCGCTCATGGCGCTTTGAATCCCATACGGCCATTGAATATCGCGGCGGCGACCGCTGCTGGTTGCCTGATCGAAACCGGAGCTGAAGGCGCGTCCCGCGCCGGTAATGACGACGGCGCGAATTTCCGGATCGGCTTCAGCGTCGTCCAGCGCGTGGTGCAATTCCTTCAACATCGGCCGCGTGATCGCGTTCAGCGCCTCGGGCCGGTTGAGCGTAATCAAAACGCCGCCACGTTGCTTCTCATAGAGAATTTCTTTGTAGTCAGGCATCAGAACTCCTTAGCGTTCAAAACGTTAAAGCGGTTCAAATAGTTCAAATCGTCGGGCATTTCGTTTTAACGGATTGAACTGTTCTAACATTTTGAACAGTTTGAACGTCCCAATTGTCTTTACCGGTATTCCGTATCGTACAACTGCTTGATAAAGCCGCTTGTCTCTATTTCTCTGACAATACTGTCGTCGACGAACAGCTTGGCGTCGGCCCCTTTGGCTTTAGGCTCTTCAGCAGCGACGAACTCGAGCGAAGTTTCAATGGCCTTGGGCGTGGCGTACGGCACTTGATTGTAATATTTCGTTGCCAGAAGATTGTACGAGGCCTCGAGATAGCGGATGTTTTTCTCCTGCGAAGACTGAATGCGCAATTTTTTTTGCAAGACATCCAAGCTTTCTTTTTTGTACTTCTTGAAGTAAGCGATTCCTTCGATCAGTCCTTTGACGAAACGCACAGCTTGGTTGCGGTTGGCACGCAGATAGCTGCGCGTGCTGTCCACGGTATTTTGCAAGTAATAAATGTCCATATCCGCAGGGTCTGCCAACGTGCGAAAGCCACGTTCCTCGGCAACGAAAAATGAAGGCATCGTGAGCACCGCGCCATCGCAACCGCCTTTTTCCAAACTGGCAAACATCGCCGGTGACGAGTCGAGCTGAATGAGCTGAAAATCCTCCGGCCGCATACCCCATTTTCTGACGAACAATTGAAAGGCCCAGTGTCCGGCGGAGCCGAATCGCGTGATCGCAACTCGCTTTCCTTTGAGCTCGGCGGGAGTTTTAATGTCCGGTCGGACGACCAAACGCTGCAGGCCGCGGCTCATCGGCGAAGCGGTCAAAACAGTGTCGGCGCCGCGCAGAGCCGCTCGAATGACAGCATCTCCGCCGCCGACGGAAAACTGAATTTCTCCGGAGAGCAAAGCGCTGACGACCCGCGAGGCACCGCCGCCGATAAAAATCACCTCGACATTGACACCTTGTTTCTTGAATAGGCCTTTTTCTTCTGCGACCCAGATGCTGCCTGATGTCGCGCTAATGGAGCTGAGGCCCAATCTCACTCGGTCTTGTGCTTCGACAGATCGATAGGCCAGAAGCGCGATGGCCGCGACAATGACACGGCTCAGCCTTTGCAGAAACATGCTTAACCCTCCACAGGCACGAGGCTCGGTTGAGTTCTTCTTAAGTATTAGAAGGTCGACTGGCGGTCAAGCGAATCAGTTTGAAAACTGCTGGAAAATTTTTACATCATTGCCGACCGATATAAATCTATTTCCAGATACCATCGAGGAAACCGGATTGCTTGAGCTCCGTGACGTAACTGTTATCGAAGTAAGCACTCGTGGGAGTTGCTTGAACCGACTTGGCATCGATCATGTTCACCTGGACCATGCGTTGCACCATGGACTGCATTGTGCTTTCCGGTACAAATGGCTCGCGGACGAAAGTTTCCGTGACGTATAGGAAGCTTTGTCGCAGTAAATCGTTATCCGTGATGCCGAGATATTTGGCAATCAGGCGTTTGGTGTAATCCTCGTTGGTGATCGCGTACCGGATCCCTTCGACGGTCGATTTGATAACCCGCACCACAATCTCCCGATGCGCGGCGGCAAACGATCTGCGCGCGACAATGCCTTGAGTCATGAACCCGCTGCCCAGCGCACGCAGGTCCTTCGGCGTCACGAGCTCGCGAAACCCTTCTTTGATCATGCGAAAGCCGTGGGGCGGGGACAGCACGGCGCCGTCGATTGCGCCGCGGGACAACCCGGCCACCGCTTCGGGAAAGCCGCCCATCTGCAGCATGTTCACATCTTTTAAATTATAATGTTCGATCAACGTTCTAAGCGCGAAGTCAGTCACGGAGCCAAACCGGGTGATGCCGACCTTTTTACCTTGGAGATTTTTGATATCGCGAATGTCCGGCTTAACAAGCAGCGACTGGGTAAAATAAGGCGCCATGGCTGCGACCTGAATAATGTCGCCGCCGCGAAGCACGTTCGTGATCACCGCCGGGCCGCCAAAGCCGGCGATATTCGCGGACCCGGAGAGCATCGATTGAACGATGACGGCGGATGCGCCGACGTACACCATATCGACGTCTAGCCCGTTCTTTTCGAAGAAGCGCCGTTCCTTCGCAACTACCCAAGGAATACTATTGAGCCCCAGTGGACCGTAAGGAAAGGGCAGCTTAGTCAGTTCCTGAGACGACAAAAATTCGGCGCTGCAGAGCACCAGGACAAAAGCGATCAGATGGCAAACGACTTTGTGCATGAGCCCCTCCGAGTCCGTTGAAAGATCTCGCAAGTCAGTCTTTATGGCAAGCTCTTGAGTCGTTGAGAAGTGATGTGGTTGGATCAAGTCTATCTCTTTGCTCGAGATGAGACGACAGCCCGACTCACGCCGCTCGCCGCTTGCCAAAGGAGTATCGTTCAACTATGGATCGAGCTTGACAAACAGAGGA
>DATBEY010000219.1:0-10558 GCA_036558765.1 Binatia bacterium
ACCGGCTGAGCATTTTCATGGCGCAAGAGAGGCGGTTCCGATTCTGGGCGCGCTTGCAGGCGGTTCTGGCGCAACTGCGCTTCGACCGCGGCGATCTGCGCTTTTGATTCGTGCTGCAAACGAACTATGGCAATTTCCTGTTCATGAAGCTTCTCATTCTGTTGATCGAGCTTCTTTCGCAGGTCGTTGATTTCGCCGTGCCGGCTTGCGTCGATCAGATGCGCCGTTTGGCTCTGCCGAATCGCGGTGGTGCAAGCCCGATCTGCCAGAGTGGTTAACTTGTCTATGTAGCCGAGCAGTTGATCGGCTTGGACTTCTATTTCAACGATGGAATTGGCCTCGGCGAGCGAGAAAGAAGGCGTCGCCGGGAGAGCTATTAATCCGCCTTTCTTTTCGGTATTTTCTCGCCCCCGGGGGATCGGAGTGGGCGCTGTGCGATCGTTTTGCATGGGCTGAGGCTGAAAAACTTCTCGGTTGTGGTGAGCTGTTGAGCAGCGGGGGAGCAATTCCTATTCCATGAAGTATATGATTCAGAGCTGACCGTAACTGACGAAAATTCCTGATTGCTGTTCGGAGATTTTTCTATGAAAGCTCGGATTTGCGCAGCCCAGCGGCCAATAGTGTTCGGGCTGAATATGAAAGATCCATGGAACCAGCCAACCCCTTTACCCGGCGGAAGCGATCGTGCTAGTTTGCGGCTGCAAAATCACCTCAGGAGATCTGCACATGCGCATTATTGAGCGAGCATTCAGCGCCAAAGAGCACGGCGTAGCCGGCTTCCTGTCTTATCCGGAGCGGCAGGAGCCGGGTCCAGCGCTATTCCTAATTCATCCGAAGGGTGGGTTAGGCGAGTACATCAAAACGGAGACGCGGAAATTTGCAAGGCTCGGTTACACAACGTTCGCGGTCAACGTATTCGAGCAACTGGGCTATCCTGAACCGACTCACATCGTCAGCGGATCGCAGATTCAGGCCAAAACGCCGGACCCGGAATTCACCCGAGTGCTCACCGAAGGGTGGCGCTTTTTGTTGAGACAACCGAACGTCAATAAAGATCGGGTCGCCGTATGCGGCTACTGTATGGGCGGGCGCATCGCGATCCATTTTGTCGCGGCGACCCCGGAAGTGCGTGCGTTCGTCGGCTATTATCCGACTGTGCGAGCCGAGCCGGATTCGCCGCTAAGACCGGTCCATCCATCAGTAAGCGCACGGAAGATCCGCTGCCCATCAATTATTCTCTATGGCGCTGATGATGTCACGACGGTTTTGCCGGTTCAGGAGCAAATGTGGCAAGCCTTCAAAGAAAATCGCCAGTCCTTGGAATGGCACTTTTTTCCGTTTGGCGGCCACGGCTATGTGGATCCTGGAGCGCCAGGATACAATGCGCATACTGCGGATCTGTCATGGCCGCTGGTGACAGACTTTTTGGAACGCCATTTGAAGTGGAGCTCGCCCGAAGTAATTAATCCTAATTTACCTGCCTAGCGCTCCGTTACTGAGAAATGGCCAGCTCACACGCTCGTTATTTCTGAACGCCAAATATTTTTGCCAGATCACGAAGCGACTCTACTCCCGTCCACGCAGCGTATTTTTGAATCCATCGATTGTCAGTTTTCCTGTTACCATGCGCTCGAAATCCGACCCGCTCACGTAGTGCTTTAATTCCGGCATATCGACATCCCAGTGAAAAATCTCACCGATTGCCGGCAGGTCGGGCGCAAGCTCCTTGTCTTTGTGGGAAATAGAAATATCGCGACCGCGCAAAACGCCGCGCACGGCGGCCTGATTGTTCTGGCACCATTGCAGCACGTCTGTGAACGTCACGAGCGCTCCGGCCGAGATTCGACGGGGTTTAGCAGATGCTCTTTTAGACCGGTATGAACGCCGTAGATGACCTTACCGATCTTCGGTCTCGGTTTCGGCTCGGTACTTACCTGGTAAAGAATTAGACGTTCCTTGCCGGTATTGTTCAGCTGGTAGAAAAAGCCTGCGGGAACGTGAACCGCCTGGTGTTGCTTGAGGTGAAACTCCTCACCTTCTTTGAGCCCCTTCATCGTGCATTCGCCCTGAACCACAAAGAAGGTGTGATCCGAGCCCGGATGGCAGTGCAATTCATCATTAACGCCTGGTTCGTAACAGTTAAGCGCGATATGGGCGCGCTCGGTTTGCGTTGGCCGAACGTAATTGCGGCCGGTAGGTTTTCCCCATTGGGCCTGCTCTTCCGCGTCGACGACGGTAATTTTTGTGATGTTTTCCACTTTGTCGCTCCTTTTGGATTGGCTTTCCCGCTGTCGAATCTACAGGAAGACGTCTTGCCACTGCAAGCGTCCCAAGATGTCCTTGCTATATGCACATTGTAAGCTTGATTGCCTTAAAAGCTGAATTTCTTCAGACCTGTTCTAAACTTATTCTTTAGGTATTCTTTGTAAGTTGAGAGCTGAATCGGCAGAATATTTTTACTTGATCGAAATCGTTAGCAAAAACTGCTGAATTCATGTCTCTGAATGTCACCTCCCCGTTGACGTCTAAAAGGTGCGTGGTATCCCTGTGTGCTGCGAGGCTGGAGGAAGAAAAAATGGCTGCTAAAATCGACTGCCTAACTTGCCGCAAAAGACCGCGGAAAAAACGGAGCAACAAGCAAAATTGATCGCCGCCTTTCAGGCGCGCGCTGTGAGCGAAATCAGAAGATTGCGTTTTGGCAATCGGTGACGAGAAAAGGCCTGCAACGAAAAGGGCCTTTTCATTTTTAGCTCAGATACCGATCATCGGGATTCACTTTGCAGGGCACTCAACGGCGCGACTTAGAACTTAACGAAAATGTCCTTCGCCTCCTCGCCGGTGAGCTGCTTAATCGTCGAGATCCGATCGCTGAATTCCTTCAATGTGCCGAGCGAAGCCGGACCGGTATCGATTAAGATGGAAAATAGCGAGAACCCGAGGCGATCTTTTTGTGCGCGGAAATTTTCCGCCCACTCGGGGTCGACCTGACACTCGCCGTCGGTGATGAAGACGATATCGCCTTTTTTGAAACGGGATTGGCGCAGACAATCGAGGGCGGCATCGAGCGGTTTTTGAAAGTCGGTGCCGCCGCCGGGAAAATATTCTGCCAAATCCATGACCGCTTTGGTTTCGATTTCATAGCGATCGCGGGCGTTCATGTCGAGGGTCTGCAGCGGCGTATCGACGGACGAGAAACAGATCGAGCGAAACAGGCGACGCTGCTTGCGGGCGATTTCCAAGAGCGTCAGAGTAACTGCCTTGGACCAGATTTCCTTGTCGCCGGACATGGACGAACTGCCGTCCAGACAGACGATCATCGGCCCTTTACCTTTTTCTTCTACGCCGCGGAGCGAATACTGAATCAGCTCCTGGTCGAGGAAGCGGCGATAGAAATCCTTGCGCAGCACCGGATGATGTAAACTGAGCAGCTCATGGGGCAGCAGTCGATGAAGCGCGTCGCCTTGCTCGACTTCGAGCAATTCTTGACTGGAGCGCTCAAAAACTTTCTTTCGCAAGGCCAGTGCGTTGAATTTCATTCGCCCAACCATGCGAGCAAGCTTTTTGAGTTTCTCGTTACCCGCGAGGCGTCGGCCAAGCTCGAGCTTTTGCCCCGGCGGCGTTCTCTGTCCGGTCCCGATCGTATCTCCCCAAGTTGCCGCCTCTTCGGTTGCGTCTTCGAGTTCTTGGGCGACTTTGATCGCTTCGGCCTGAAGGCGATTTTTCGCCTGTGCATCGATCTGTGCGAGATCCTCTTTCAAGCGTTGTGTCTTCTGGCGGAGCAAGGCCTCGGCGCCCTGAACTTCGCCGCCCATGTGCTGTTTGGCCTGGTCAAGCGCCTTTTTTCCTGCCGCGGACATTTGATCATCGGGAATCGTATCGGCGTTTTCGTATTCCTCAATTTTCTGGCTGACGATTTCTTCCTGTTTCTGAATGTCCCATAAGTCGCGCATGTCGCGGCGGGTGAGAAGCTTTTCTTCGCGGACGAGCGCTAACAGCCGCTCACCGAGAATCAAAGTGGACAGTCCGGCATGCGCCTCGTTGAGCAGGGTTTGCTCGCGCAGGAATTCGTACTGCGCACCTCGGTGAATTGAACGAAGAAATTTTTCATTCAGAAGCGCGCTGGCGAGCACGAGGCGCTCCTCGACATAACTTACGTTGTACTTGAACAAAAGGCAGAAAATATCCTGCAATAAAGAGCCGAAATGAGGTAGAAGAGCGGCGCCTTTCTCTTCCAACTCGCGCAGCGACGATGCGTCGGCGCGCAGCTGCTGCCAGACGCGCCGATCGTAAGCATCGTTGAGAATCCAAAAACTATTCTTCGGGAGCGGCTCGAAAACTCGTCTGACCGGCACTCGCGGAGGACGCCGAGGCGGCATCAGAACTGCTCCAGCATTTCTTTTTGGAGTTGCTCGATCTCGTCGCGCACGCTGTTGACTCGTTCCAACGGGCGACCCAGGCGCTTTGCCTTGTCCATGATCTGATCGACCTTTCCCAGAATGTTTCTGAGTTTGGTGTGGAGCTCGATCAAAGCGCGAGCACGCTCGTCGCTGGTGCGGGCCGATTGCAGCGCGGAGTCGCGAATCTCGCGCGATTCGTAGAGCAATTCGGTGATCTCTTCCTCATAACCTAACAAGAGCTCGCGGATCGTGTTGCGCACCGGCTCGTGTTCAGCCGGGTCGCGCCAGAGAACATGCTCGAGAAAGAAAAGATGTTTTTCGTAGACTTCATTTTCGCCCTCAAGATAGGCGTAGGCCTGCAAAAGCGGCAGTGCCTGGCGATAACGCCGGTCGGACGCCTGGATATTCTTTTTGTTCAGTTCACGGCGAATGTCGGCGATGCTTCGATAAACGTGCGCCGGAAGCGAAACATTGCGCACCTGTTGTTGCATTTCTTCGAGCTCCGTCAACGTCAAGATGGTTCGCTGCGGAGCCTTCTGCGATTCCAACATGCGCAGGAAGCGGAAGTCTTCGCTGATATAGCCGACCACGAACCGCACCAGAAACCGATCGTAAAGCGCGGTCAGCTCTTCCTCCTCCGGCAGCTCGTTACTTGCGCCAAAGAGAGTCAGTAACGGGACGCGGCTAATTTCCTTGCCGTTGTGAAACAGTCGCTCATTGATGAGCGTAAGAATCGCGTTGAGAATCGATGAATTAGCCTTGAAGATCTCATCCAAAAAGGCGATGTGCGCCTCGGGCAGTTTGCGGCTGGTGACGCGTCGGTAATCGTCTTGCTCCAGAGCCTTGAGGCTGACGGCGCCAAAGATTTCTTCGGGCGTGGTGAAGCGGGTGAGCAGCCATTGGAAATAATTCGCACCGTCGATGCGGCGGCAGATCTCATCGGCGAGCATGGATTTAGCGGTCCCGGGGGGCCCGATGATCAGCAAGTGGTGCGATGAGAGCAGGGCGGCGAGGGCGCCGTCGATCAAGTCGCTGCGCTCGAGAAAGGTCTGCTTCAATTCCTCGCGAATGTTCTTCAGTTTTTCTCGCGCATTCATAATCGCCTGAAGTAAGTTAGCAAACGGCCGGACATGAGACAAACATTAGACAAGCGCGGCGCTTTTCGATATTGAGGGGAATCATTCGATCTGGAAGGCAAACAGGATGAAAAAACAATATTGCAAACTGCTTTTTGCCACCCTCTTGGCGCTGCTCAGCACCGGAAGTGTTCTCGCACAGGACGCCAAACTGGTAGATGCAGCAAAAAAGGAGGGCGGCAAGGTCGTCGTTTACGGTTCCCTCGAGAACGATACCATGGACTTGATCTCGGCTGCTTTTAAGAAAAAAACCGGATTGGACGTGGATTTTTGGCGCGACTCAGCGAACAAAGTCACGGATCGAGTCGCCGCCGAGTTCCGAGCCGGTAAACCGCAGGCGGACGTCGTGCTCACCACGACGTCAACGATGCGGTTGAGCCAACGGGATGGTCTCTTGGCGAAATATGACTCACCTTCAGCCAAGGCGTTCCCAAAAGACGTGATCGATGCGAATCTCGGCCCGGCCTACCGGAGCACAGTGATTGGGGTCGTTTACCACACCGGCATTATCAAGCCGGCGGAAGCGCCAAAGTCGCTCGAAGACATTACCAAGCCGCAGTACAAGGGCAAAGTCGTTTTCCCCGATCCGAGCCAGCACACGACGACCGCACAGTGGCTGGCCAGTCTGCACAAAATCATGGGCAACGAAAAAGCGGATAAATTCATCCACGATTTGGCGGCATCAAAGCCTCTTCTAGTTCCGTCGCTGACACCCGCGGGCGAACGTATTACCACGGGCGAAACTCCGATCGGTGTCGCGTTCCTTAAGAACGTGGTGTTCTACGGCAGAAACGGCGTGCCCCTGGATTACGTTCGATTGGGCAAATTCCTGGGCGATGGGCAGTCTATTACTTTGGCTGCGAAAGCGCCGCACCCCAATACGGGCAAGGCATTCATCGACTTTTTTCTCGGCGAAGAGAGCCTCAAGATCATGGCCAATATCGGCGAGTTTGTTACACGGAAAGGCATTTATCCGCCGCTGCCGGATGCGAATAAAATTCAACTCGTCGATATGATCGACATGGACAAGGAAGCTTTCTCTCAAAAGATGGCGGAGTACAAAAAAATATTTCTGCAGTAACCTATGTTCAAGCCGTTCAAGGAGTTTAAGCCGTTTAAAAGTCTGACCGCTTGCGTGAGAGGTTCGCGTGATCGATAGCGAGTGGGATGTGATTCTGATCGGCGCGGGGCAAAATAATTTTGCCCTGGGTACCTACCTCGGCAAAGCCGGTTTGAAGACGGTGATCTGTGAAAGCCGGCTGGAGAACGGCGGCCGTTTGGCGAGCGAAGAGATCACAATGCCAGGCTACTGGCATAATACGCTCGCCTATTTTCAGGATAACCGGGAAGTTTCACCGGTCTGGAAGGATCTCGACTGGGCGAATCGCTATCATGCTGAGTTCGTTTCTCCAGCAGTGCTGAGCGCTCTCCTTTTCACAGACGGCCGCTCGATTGCGCAGCACCAATCGCTCGAACGGACGATTTCAAGCATCGGTAAATTTTCCGCCCAAGATGCTGCCGCCTGGCGAAATATTCATGACCGATTTCACAGACTCGTTGTTGAGTATCTCATCCCTTACTATTACACCCGGCCCGAGAACACCGAGTCTCTTTTGCAAAGCCTCGACGCCGAACCCGCCGGCAAAGAGTTTCGGCGGCTCTGGCAATCGACGCCGCAGCAGGCGGTCGAGGAACTGTTCGAAAGCGAAGCGGTTAAGACTTTGATTCTGGCGCAGATGACGATACCGCGCGGCGTGGCGCTGGACTATTCCGGGGCGGGTATTGAAGTCCTAAAAATGATAGCCGGTGATGAAAAACCCGAGTTGGCGCGCGGCGGCTCGCATTCGATCGCGCAGGTATTACAGCGCGCTTACGTTCACAATGGGGGGCAGATCCGCGCGGTCCATCATGTGGAAAAAATTCTTATCGATGGGGACGGACGCGCTGTCGGCGTGCGCCTGCGCGACGGACGCGAGTGGAAAGCGCGCTTGGCGGTGGTTTCGAACGGCGATCCTTATGCGACTTTTGTCGAGATGATCGGCGAGGAATACCTGCCGCGAACCTTCATCGAAAGGGTAAAAGATATCCAAGCCGATGAGTTTTCCTATTTCCAGGTTCATGTGGCGCTGAAGGCGCCGGTACGGTACGCGTTGCACGAGGCGACCGACTCGTCGGTGGCTCAGGCGATGAGCGTTAGCATGGGCCCGGAACGGCCGGCGGATTTAACCGAGATGTGGAAGGAAATTCGCGCCGGTGAATTTCCGGCGCATGCTTGTCTGCACGCAATTTGTCCCACCGCATTCGATCCGCTGCAGGCGCCTACGGCGAGGCATGCGGCTTCAGTATTTTTGCCGGTGCCGTTTCAGCTCAACGGAAAAAAGTCGGAGGATTGGGTGAAGCTCAAGAATGGTTTCATGGAGAACGTATTAAAAATCTGGCGGCGTTACGCGACCAATCTTACGGATGAAAATATCGAAATGAAAGTGGCGCTGGATCCTTTTTACATCTCCGGCCGTTGGCCGAACATGCGGCGCGGCTCGGTGTGGGTAGCGCGCAAGATCGCAACACAGATGGGAAGCCAGCGGCCCATCGAACAGATCGCCAACTATCGAACGCCGGTTGCTGGGCTATATCAGGTCGGTGCCGGGATGCATCCTGCGGACGCAGTGATCGCCGGGTCGGGCTACAATTGCTGGCAGGTGATGAAAGAGGATTTGAAACTATAACCAAATTTTAGACTCCAGTTTTTTTCGTCGCCCGCGTCTGAGACTTGGTCGCAATTGTCATGTAGGAAAACGCACGATCTCTCGCTCCGCTCGAAGTGATAAAGTGGGCGGGTATTCCGAGACAGTCTTGTCGCGGGATCAAAGAGGAAATTAACAGATGGCCAAAATACTCGAATACGACGGCGTTGTAATCGGCGCCGGTCACAATGGCATGATCTGCGCCGCCTATCTCGCCAAGTGCGGCCAGAAAATCATGGTCGTCGAAAAGAACATGGAGGTGGGTGGCGGGCTGGATTCGCACGAGGACCGAAACTATCCGGGTTTCTGGCACAACATCCACTCGGTGTTTCACCGGGGTTTGATGATGCTGCCGTGGTTCAAGGATTTAGAGCTGGAGAATTTTGGGATTCACTACTACCGTCCCGATCCGGGTGTGGTGCAGCATTTCCTCGATCGGACTTATCTCGGCTGGTTCGCCGACGTGAAGAAGACGGTTCAAACCATCGAGCAATTCTCGAAAAAAGACGCGGCTTCGTTCATGGACATCTGGACACGCTGGCAGCCGGTGGTACAAAACATTGTCTTTACGGAAACCTACGCTGTGCCGCTAGCGATGGAAGAGAAGCGTCCGTTACTGGAGAAAATTCCTGAGGGACGGGAGTACCTCAAGTATTTCGACACCACGCCGGAGGAGTTTGTGCTGCGCCACTTCGAGCATCCACGCGTGCGGGCATTTATCGCCTTTCTTGGGGTCATGCGCGGCTTCGAGCTCGATGCGCCGCAGACCGGCTATCTGATCCCGGCGATGATCGCCTGGGGCGTCAATCCCCAGCTCTGCCGCGGCACTTCTCACGCACTCGGCGACAATCTAGCGCATATGATGTCGCATAATGGCGTCGATTACATCGAGGCGAACGGCGTCGAGCGCATTCTCGTCGAGCATGGGCAAGCCATAGCGGTGGTGCTGGAAGACGGCACCGTGATCAAGGCAAAAAAATTCATCGCCTCGAATGTAAATCCGGTGGAGACATTCATCAAGCTCGTCGGTAAGGAAAATCTCGAGCCGAAGTTTGCCAAACTTGCGGCGAACTTCCGTTTCTCGAAGACAACGCCGATCTTCGCCGTTAACCTCGCTTTGAACGAGCGGCCTAAATACATTACCGAAGAAAAACATCCCGAGGTCGCCGGCTCCTTCATGCATATTGTGGGACTGGACGACTACCAGGATCTAGTGAATCTCTTCGAGGACTGCCGTAGCGGGCGGCTACCGCGCAAACCGTTCATGAACGGCGCAACACCATCCTTCCACGATCCGAGTCAGGCGCCGCCGGGCAAAGCGACGGCGTTCATGTGGCAATTGATGACCTACAATCTCTGGGGCAATCCGCTCAACTGGGACAGCGCGCGCCATGACTGGTTCTACAAACAACTAGCTGTATGGCAGAAATTTGCGCCGAATTTGGACGAGGGCAATATTCTTTCCAGCGATTCCACCACGCCCCTCGACATCGAACGGCACGACAAAAATATGTACTGCGGCGACTGGATGATCGGTGAATATTCCGGCGATCAGGCATTGGAGAACCGGCCATTTCCCGGCTGGGGACAATATCGCACGCCAATCGATGGCCTATTCATGTGCGGTTCGTCATGCCATCCCGGCGGAAATATCACCGGCGCGCCGGGCTACAATGCGGCGCAGGTGATCGCGGACTCGCTCGGTATCAAGCCCTGGTGGAAACCGGTGGATTTTCGAGAACATCTCAAAGGACTGGTATGAACAAGGATTGGAGTATTGGAGTAATGGATTGGTGGAGAGATGGGTCCGGATCCGAAACCCAACACTCCAGTACTCCAACACTCCATTACCCCCGGAGGGGCCGTGAGGCTTGAAGGGAAGGTGGCCATCGTGACCGGCGGTGCGCGCCATATCGGTTCGGCGTACTGCCTAAAATTCGCCGCGGAAGGCGCCGCGGTGGCGATCGCCGATATTCTCGACGGCCAATCCGTGGCGAATGAAATTCGCTCAAAAGGCGGCAAAGCCATTGCGCTCAAAATCGATGTGTCGAACGAAAATGACACCGCGCGAATGGCGGTAGAAACGATCCAGGCTTTCGGCCGTATCGACATTCTTGTCAACAATGCTGCGATCTTTATCAACATCGAGCGCCATCCATTCTACGAAATCACGGCTGAAGAATGGGACCGCATCTCGGCGGTGAATATCAAAGGGCCGTTTCTGTGTGCCAAGGCAGTCTTCCCTCAGATGAAACAACAGCGCAGCGGGAAGATCATCAAC
>DATBEY010000220.1:0-20799 GCA_036558765.1 Binatia bacterium
ATCGGCATCGTCAAGAAGAACGCGATCATGATGATCGATTTCGCGCTCGAGGCCGAGCGCAACCAAGGGAAAAACCCGCGTGATGCGATTTATCAGGCCTGCTTGCTGCGTTTTCGGCCGATCATGATGACCACTTTGGCGGCGCTGCTCGGCGGTCTCCCGCTGGCGCTGGGAACCGGTGTGGGTTCAGAGCTGCGACGGCCCTTGGGCATCGCCATTGTCGGCGGCTTGATCGTCAGCCAAATGCTCACCCTTTACACGACGCCGGTCATTTACATCTATCTCGACCGCTGCCGACTCTATTTCGCGCATCTGCGCGCGGCGCGACAAAGACGCCTTGGGGCGAGTCTTGAGGAATCGGTATGAGCGCGCGACTGAAATCACGATCACTCCTTGCGGCTCCGACTCGTTTTTTACTGCTCGCGGCGATTTTGTTGTCATCCTGCAGCGTTGGACCGGACTACTCGCGCCCTCCTATAGCGACGCCGGCTGCTTACAAAGAATCGATGGGAGTCAAACTCCAGTCGCTCGATGATGTCATCGCCGCGAACTGGTGGGAAATTTTCGGCGACTCGGAGCTTAACAACCTCGAACAACAAGTGGACATCTCCAATCAAAATATCGCGCAAGCGGATGCGCGATTTCGCCAGGCGCGTGCCCTGGTGCAAAGCGCGCGCGCGGCTTACTATCCGACCGTGACCGTCGGCATCGGCGTCACCGGCATGCAGCAATCACCGACGAGCCAGTCGCGCAACCCCAAAACCAACAACGCTTTTAGCGAGTACTCATTACCGATTGATGTTTCTTGGGAACTCGATGTCTGGGGCAGGATCCGGCGGTCGGTAGAATCCAATGAGGCAAGCGCTCAGGCCAGCGCCGCAGATCTCGAAGCGGCCCGACTGAGCGCGCGCGCCGAGGTGGCGCAGGATTATTTTCTAATCCAGTCCTTGGACGCGCAGAAACGGCTTCTTGATGTTAGCGTCCTCGCCTATCAGAAATCACTCGAGCTGACCAATAACCGCTACAACGCAGGCGTCGCGTCGCATGGCGATGTGCTTCAGGCGGAGACTCAGCTCAAAACCACGCAGGCGCAGGCCATCGATCTCGAGGTGCTGCGCGCCCAAACAGAACACGCTCTTGCGGTTTTGCTCGGAAAAGCGCCGGCGGATTTTTCTCTCACCGTCAGACAAGCCGTCGCCGCACCCCCTGCGATTCCTGGCGGCGTGCCGGAAGAACTCCTGCCGCGGCGGCCCGACGTCGCCGCCGCTGAGCGAACCATGGCTGCGGCTAACGCCCAGATTGGCGTTGCCCAATCGGCTTATTATCCAACCGTTTCAATACACACTGCGGGCGGGTTTGAAAGCGAGAGTATTGGAAACTGGTTCTCGGTGCTGGGTCGCTTTTGGTCCGCCGGCATTGCCGCGACCCAAACCTTATTCGACGGCGGCTTAAGACAATCGCAAGTCGAGAGCGCCCGTGCGGTGTACGAACAAGACGTAGCCGCCTATCGGCAAACGGTACTCACAGGATATCAGGAAGTAGAAGACAATCTGGCCGCGCAGCGAATTCTCGCCAACGAGGCGCAAGTTGAGGATGACGCCGTCAACGCGGCCGAACAATCGTTGGCCGTGACGATGAATCAGTACCAGGCGGGAATCGTCAGTTACTTGAATGTTGTGGTCGCCCAGACACTCGCCTTGGACAATGAGAAAACGGCAGTGGATATTCGTGGCCGACGCCTAAATGCCTGCGTGCTGCTGGTCAAAGCGCTCGGCGGTGGCTGGAAAGGATTTTAACAAGCGTAGCTTAAATCTTCTGCTGGACGCGCAGCCACTGTAATCGTGAGCTGATAATTTCTGTGATATCCGAAGCGCATCCCGGCAGCGGCTCCGGCCGCGCTCCCAGGGCGATCAACTGTCCATTGGAAAGCACTAGTTTCGCGTGCTCGCGTTGGTACTCACGGGCACGTTGGATGCAGGCGGATACACATTGATCGATTTGCTCAAGGCAGCCGTGCAAGTCTCGTTGCGCGATTGCCGCTCGCTCGCGTAAACGTTGCACTTCGACATCAATCGCTTGCTGCGCCAATGGCCGCACGTGATTTTCTATTTGCGATCGCATATCACGCAACATGCGTGAAAGCCGGTCATACGGCTCTGCGCTTGGCGCGGGAGCGACCGATGCCGTGTTCGGGCTGGATTCAATACTCGCTGCACTCGATGCCGGGGACTTCATGGAATCCAAAATGGCATGAATGCCGGAGATACGTTCCAACACTTTGCTGCGGTCGGCCAGAAGGGATTGGAGTAGCTTGATTGGGTCTTGGTCTTCCACTCGGTTGGGCCGCATTGCAAGATGTCTATTTTGCGCCGCCCGCGGCCGAACGAACAGGAATCTCGCTCGTCTCACCCAAATTCAGCGATTTGCTGGAGACCAATTCCAGAACATCACTGCGACTGAAGCGCCAACTGCGCCCGATCCGATTTCCTGGAATCACACCTCTTTCCGCCAGCTTGTACACCGTCTTGAGATGTATCTTCAACAAAGCCGCAACTTCCGAGGGGGTCATGATTTCTTCCATTCGTGCGTTTCTCCTTTGTGTAAGCTGCAGGGATCTTCTTTGGTGCTGTTGGCTCAGCACGCCCTGTGCCAACACAGAAATTACCGCTGCTTACGTCGGCTAAGGCCTGATTTTTCCAAATATATGCTCATGAGGCGGTAAAATGTAACCAAGGACGTAGAAGGGCGGTGATGCGCCTATTGTGGACAAAATTGGCCAACTTCTGCGTTTACCAAAAGCTGGATCATCGCAATTTTATCGCAAGAACGGGATCTTGCTGACGCCCGCTGGAACGAACAGAAATGATCGGAAGCTACCCTAGAAGTAAGGCGCTCAGGCTACTTGATGACCCGGAGCTATCCCGGTCAGTCGGTCGACCGTCCTCGGCTATGGCGAGCTTCAACTTGCAGCAACTGCTTTTGCCACTTTTTTGAATACTGGGTTCGCGTCTCATCATCGATGGCACTCGTCGCCGGGAATTTATCGCGCCATTCCCAAGGTCGCACGGCTTCGATAATCATGCGCGAGTTGTGTCCCTTCTGACCTGGGGGAATGATCGGATCAAGGGGTCCGCTCCATGTGCGCCGCAGGATATCAACGGAGGTCGCCGGATCCGAACGTGTAGCGATAGCCCAAAGTACCTCGTCCACGTCGGTGATATCGATATCATCATCCACCACCACGACGTAGCGTCCCAGATAAGCGCCAGCGTGGCACTGGCAAGCGATCAGAGCAGCTTGTTTCGCGTGCCCGGGGTACCTTTGCTTGATCGCCACCACGATCATAAATCGCTGCGCGGGCGGCGGCAGGTAAACTCCCTTGATATCCGGCACGCCCGCCTGCTCCATACCGTTCCACACCGTCGCGGCGCGTAAGCAGGAGCGATACATGCCGTGAATAGTCGGCTTGAACGGCGCAGCACCGCAGATGATCGGCTCATTGCGATGATAGAGCGCCTTGACCCTGACAAACGGTTCCGCCCGTTGCGCACTCGCGTAATAGCCCGGCCACTCGCCGAACGGGCCTTCCTGCAGCGATTCCCCGGGAATAATTTCGCCCTCGATCACGATCTCGGCGCTGGCGGGAAAATGCAGCCCGGTCACCGGACCTTCGATGACGTCGATGGGCTGTCCGATCAGCCCACCCGCCCAATCATATTCGTTGATTCCGTAGGGTACCGCCTGCGACGCGGCGATGTACAAAAGCGGATGCTGTCCGAACGCCATTGCTACCGGAAATGGCTTGCCGGCTTTCATCGCTTTCTCGTAATGAATTTTGCCGTGCTTCCCCGGCGAAATGTACAGTCCGACTTTATCCTTGTCTTGGAGCATGACGCGATAGCAGCCGACATTCTCGACTCCCGTCTCCGGATCGCGCGTCACCACCAAATGGGCCGTGCCGAGATACCTGCCGCCGTCGCCGGAATGCCAGCGCGGCACGGGAAATTTCGTCAGGTCAACTTGCTCTCCCCGCTCGATATTTTCAAACACGGGACCGGTGGAAACCAGATTGGCTTTGATCGGTTGCATCGCCCGCAGCCGCGCCCGCAACGCATCGATCAGAGGGATCGTTTTCAGATCCAGAGGCAGATTCAAGGTCAGCGCAGTCCGCTCGAGGGTCTCAAGCATATTGGCGAGTACGCGCCGCTTCGGATCGAAACCGGGCACGTTATCGAAGATCACGGCCGGCGGAGTAGCAATTCTTTCTAAGATAATCTCCGTCAGGGCCCCGATCTCCAGATCCCAATGGGCGCCCGAGATTTGCTCGAGCTGCTCGAGCCGCTTGACCTCTTTTAGCCAGTCCCGCAAATCACAAGAAAGAGAGGTGGAATCGATCGCCGCTGCGCTCGCTATCGCCATGGGACTCCTCCTGAAAGCTTATTCGACTAGTTTCAGCGTGCTCGGATGAAAGATATCTTCTGCCGCAATTTTCTTTGCAGTGACCCCTTGAGCATGACAATAGGCAAGGAACGTCTCGAGCACGTGTCGGTTGGCTTCCAGGCCATAGACCCAGGGGTCGGTTTGAAAAATTTCCTGTTCCTCGGCGAGGTAATGATTCGGCCAAGCTTCAACCAGACTGGGAATCGCTCGGCGCCAGCGCTGCGCCCAGCGTTTTGCCCGGCCGTAAAGCCGGAAAAGTTTTTCCGGGAGCTCGGGATGGCTGTCCGCAAGCCGTTTCTGCAGCGCCACCACATGCATAATCGGCAAGATTCGGGTTCGACGAAAATAAGTGGCCTCGATCTCGCGCGGCCTTTCGAATAGCCGTTTAACCGAATCGTTGGCCAGCAGAATCGGGAGCTGCGACTCCGTGACACCCAACGCATCCACTTGACCGTCGAAAAGCGCTCGGCAAGCCCGTTCGGAGGTGCTAGTACCGCGGTCTTGCAGCATGCGAACGGTCGAGCCATCGCGCGGCTCGACCGTGGCGCCGGAGTCGTCATCATCCCAATGATGCATGGAGGCCACATGCCATTCGGTGTTCCGCGCGGACACGCCGTATTCATCGATTAACATGCCGCGCATCCAGATCGCCGCGGTTTGCACCCAACGGAGAAAGCCGATTCTTTTGCCGTTCAAGTCACTGGGCTGATGGACGCCGGAAGCCTTGCGGCAAAAAATAAACCCGTGGCGAAACATGCGCGATGGGAAAATCGGGATCGCGACAAAATCCGCCTTGCCTCGCGAGGTGTAGTAGATGAGCTCGCCCAGTGACATTTCGGACACGTCGTATTGTCCTTTAAACATGCCGGCGAACATGCCGGGCACGTCTTCAGTCTCTGTGATCTCGAAGTGAAAACCTTCGATGCCGATTTGACCGCGCAGGATCGGCAGCGTGCCGTCATAAGCGCGGCTCGCCAACTTGATTTTAACCGGCTCAGCCATTTTGATACTGCCGAAAGCTTTGTCCGAGCAAAGGTCGCGCGAACGGCGCTCAGTTCACCGTCTCCTCGCGATAGAGTTGTAAGGCGTCCATTACAGGTCGATCCGTGAGGGAAAAAAGCACGGCTTCTTCATTGGAGACGTTTTCGTGCGCATGCGATTGCCAGAGCGGCACGACAAACGTGTCGCCCTGCTTCCACTCGAGATGGCCTTCGCCGACGCGGGTGCGCCCTTGGCCCCGCACAACGTGGTAAATCGCTGTGCTCGTATGGCGGTGCGCGCGTGTGAATTCCTTGCCTTTTAAAAGCTGAATCTCGCACGACATGGTCGGGTAAGTATACCCACCGGTTACCGGATTGATGTAGCGCAATAAGCGACCATCGTAGGGATCGCGATCGTGATCGCCCATGGCGCGCAGCGCGGCGTGGGTATCTTTCCAGGCATAACGAAACGGCACGCCGCGCCCGTAATTCTCGCTTTTTGCCGGCGCGCGCGTAAACGCCATGCGGCTCAGCGATTCACCGGTTTGATGGGTGATCGCCTGCTCGGGCTCTTTGGCTTCCTCAAAAAACAAAATGTTGAACGCTTGAATCAGCGGTCCGTCCAAACCGTCGAGCCAGATAATCGGATCGTGCGCTTCGTTATGGTGATCGTGCCAGGTCCAGTTGGGCGTAAGGATGAGATCGCCTTCATCCATGTAAAATTTCTCGCCATCGACTACCGTGAATGCGCCTTTCCCTTGCACCACGAATCGGATCGCCGCCATGTTGTGACGATGCGCCCGTGCGACTTCACCGGGATTCACAATGGAGAAAGTGACCTGAAGCGTGTGCGAGGTCGATTTAGTGGATAAGTGCGGATTCACCACTCGTATGGCACGCCGCTCGGCTTGCTCGATGCCGATGGCCTCGCTCGCCTTGAGCAGACCATCGAGTAAAGCTTCCCACTTCCATAAATAGGGCGCTTCCGAAGTATGAGACGGCACGCGCGTGCGCCAGAAGCCGGAGAGATGATTTTGCTCCAATTGCCGATCGAGCTCATCGAGCTTCATGCCACTGCCTCCAGCCTAGGACGCCTGCGACATCGCGTGAGCCATGCCGCCGAAATAGGCGCGATGCAGATCCATGGATTCTTTCGCCGTGTCGAGGACATCCTGCTCGCGGCCTCGCATCACGTATTTTTCCAGCACATCGATAAACATATCGGAATGCTTCACGTCGGCTTTGCTGTGCGCCGTAAAGTTCGGCATCTGTGCATCGACAAAGTGGAGATCCCTTTTCCAAATTTTATATAAGCGCGTGCAATTTCCCCCGCCGATATCGCCAAGCAGCCGGTCGTCATTGGTCCACTCGGCGATCGTCGAAGCCGCAATCGCTTCCTGCCATGGACGATTGCGCGCAATCCAAAACCAACCATAAATCGCCGCTTTCGTCGTCGGCAAAGGCTCCGCTTTAAGCACATCATCGACGCTCAGCCCCAATTCTTTTCCTTGACGGAATATCAAATCGAGATGCCCCGCCTTGGAATGCTCGTCTTCGACCAACTCCTCATGCTCATGTTCCATGATACGCTGCTTGACATCGAACTCCGGACAATTGGCGGCCACTTGCGGCCAAAAATTTCTGCGCTGGCGTACGTACAGACTCAGCTGCAACAGATAGATTCTCGCCCGATCAGTGGTCATGGTTAGCGAATAGAAATGCTGCATCTCAGGCGAGAGAAACAAGTCGCGCACGCAATCGCCAAGTTTTTGCCGCCATTCTTGCGGTTTCATCGGACTCCTCCAGAGTTTTGCGATCCGACCAAGCGCACCAATGCCGCGGGTGCTTTCAGATCGAAGTTTGATAATGCTCTAAGTTTTTAGCACTACGCCATTGAAAGAAGCAAGATCGAGCCACCGTCGTCGACGGCGAGTGTGCGCGCGCACCACGACGCCCTACACGTTAGCAGCGCAGCATGCTGCGCCTTTGTCAGCGCAAGATTTTTGTTAAATGGATGCGAATCGCTAGTGGAGCTGGTCGGCGTCTTTTGGCAGAGGCAAATAGCGCAGGAGTACGCTCTGGAGTTCGTTGACGGAAACAGGTTTGAGGATAACCGCATGGGCGCCGCATTTGAGCGCTGCATCGCGGTATTTATCGGCCATCCAAGCCGTACAGATGACGATCGGCACCTCTCGGGTCGCAGCACTTTCGCGCAAACAGGCAGTCGCCTCGAGGCCATTCATGCTGGGCAGACCGAGGTCCATAAAAATAATGTCTGGATTGTGGGCGAGCGCCTTCTGCACGCCAATTTCGCCGTCGTCCGCCTCGATTACTTCGCAACCGAGATGGCGAATGATCATTGCGAACAGTTCGCGGCAATCTGTATTGTCCTCGACCACCAGAACTTTATAGGCCATGGGCGAACGGTTGACGCACTCGTCGTGCCAAATTTTTTGTGGTATCTCGTGAAGTTCTGACGAAAGCCGGCAGCGGAATGCGGATCCTGCTCAGCCGCAGTTTCATAGGATGGCGCGAAAACGACCGGAAAAGCAGCTTAATTTCACCGGGCAGGGTTAACCCCCGGCATTAGGCAAAACTGTCCTTCGTGCGCCGCTGACAAACTGAGCGGGCATTTGGATACGCTCTGTCGAAAAATGGCGTCGGCAAAACTCCTACAGCAGTTGCGTACTGAAGCACGGTGATTTGACGTGCTCGTCGAAAATATGGCGTCCGTTCGGCCCCGGTACATAGCCTTACCCTCGCAACATGCGCCCGACGCGGGTCGCCTGATTCTCCGTGACGGCAGCACTGCGGAAATCCGCATCGCGCAACCGAGGGACAAGAGCAGCTTGAAAAAATTCTTCTCGGCTCTTTCCGCCGAATCCAAACACCATCGTTTTTTTGGCTCAGCTCTGCCCAACGACGATTTGCTCAAGGCTTTCTGCGATTCATCAAATCCGCGCAGCCGACTGACTCTGATCGTCACTCGGGTTACGGACGGCGTCCCGCGCATTGCTGCCACGGGAACTTACGTCGCGCGGGACGCCGTCACCGCCGAAGTTGCCTTTGCCGTAGACGATGCTCTCCAAGGAAAGGGTCTCGGCACTCTATTGCTGGAACGACTTGCGCTGTTGGCGGTGCGAAACGGCTTTCAGCGCTTCTGGGCGCTGACCATGGCGGAAAACAAACCCATGCTCGATGTGTTTCGAACTTCGGGATTTACCCTTAACTCTCGCTTCGAGAGTGGTTATGTCGAGGTCGATCTTTCCGTGGTTCCGACCGAAGCCAGTGTCGCTCGTGCTGAGCTCCGCGATCGAGTCGCCACCAATGCTTCGCTCCGTCCTTTTTTTCAACCCTCATCGGTTGCCATTGTCGGCGCTTCGCGCAGCTCGGCTAACATTGGTCACCGCATACTGAACGCCATTGTGGCTGCCGGTTTCAGAGGCTCGGTCTATCCAGTAAACCCCAACGCCGACACGCTCTTGCAGCTCAAATGTTATCCCGCCGTAAACGCCCTGCCTGAAATTCCCGAGCTCGTCGTCATTTGTGTTCCGGTCGACGCAGTGGATTCTGTGATCGATGATTGCGCCGCGCGCGGTACTCGAGCGGTGATCGTTATCACTGCAGGGTATGCCGAGACGGGAACCGAAGGTCGTGACCGGCAACAGCGGCTGGTGGAAAAAATTCGCGGCTATGGCATGCGTATGATCGGACCCAATTGTCTAGGGCTGATCAACACCGATCCACGGATTTCTTTGAACGCGTCATTTGCCCCCGTTTTTCCTCCCGCGGGTAATCTTGCCTTCAGCTCACAAAGCGGCGCTCTCGGTTTGGCGGTGATTTCGCGCGCGCGCGAACGGCGCTTGGGTCTCGCCAGCTTTGTCAGCGTCGGCAACAAAGCCGATGTTTCCAGCAATGATTTGCTCCAGTATTGGGAAGAAGACGTTAGGACCAAAGTAATTCTTCTGTACCTCGAATCTTTCGGCAATCCTCGGCGGTTTGGCCGCATCGCCAAGCGAATCGGTCGCAACAAACCGATTATCGCGGTCAAATCGGGGCGCACCGGCGCGGGACGCCGCGCCGCGGGTTCGCATACCGCCGCGCTCGCCGCAGACGATGTGGCTACTGAGGCTTTATTCCACCAGACCGGGGTGATTCGAGCCGAATCCTTGGGAGAGATGTTCGATCTTGCCGCAGCCCTGAGCAGCGAGCCGTTACCTAAAGGTCGACGCGTAGCGGTTCTGACCAATGCGGGAGGGCTCGGCATTCTTTGCGCGGATGCGTGTGAAGCAAACGGATTGGTCGTTCAGGAACTCGATGATGAAACCAAGCGTAAGCTGAAAAAATTTCTGCCGCCCACCGCCAGCGTCGGCAATCCGGTGGACATGATCGCTTCCGCCGGTGCCGAGGACTTTCGTCGCGCCGTCGCTATTCTACTTGCCGCTCCCGATATCGAAGCTCTTATCGTGCTCACCATCGACGTGGGACTTGCCGATCTCGCGGCGATCCGTGACCGCGTCTACGGTGCGGTGACCGCAGCACGGGCGAAAAATAATGCTAAGCCGGTGCTCACATGCATTATGAATGCGTCCGCAGCATCAGACGGCACGCGAACGGAGATCGAGCTGTTACCAAACTATGTCTTTCCAGAGCAGGCCGCACGAGTTTTGGGACAATTGGCGCGCTACAGCGAATGGCGCAATCGCCCCGAAGGTATTCTGGTCGACTTTGATGACATTCATCCGCAGGATGCCCGCGCGATCTGCGAGAACGCGCGTCGAGAATACGGCGCCACCTGGTTGTCGGGTGAAGAAACACGCAAAGCGCTCACGGCGTTTGGCCTGCCGGTTCCCGCCGGTGGTATTTGCACAAGCGCAGACGAAGCGGCAAAGCTCGCCGCCGAAATCGGTTTCCCTGTAGCGCTGAAGCTCGCTTCGCGTACCATTGTGCACAAAACCGAATTCGGCGGCGTGCGACTCAATCTTGGGAACGAATCTGCCGTACGGCAGGCGTTCTTGGATATTCAGCAGCGCGTCGCAAGCGAACAACGGCTCACGGAGATGGAAGGCGTTTTGATCGAGCCGATGATCTCCGATGGCATGGAGGTGATGGTAGGCATGACCTTGGATCCGCTTTTCGGGCCATTGATCGGATTTGGCCTGGGCGGCATTCATGTGGAAATCCTTAAAGACGTCTGTTTTCGCGTGGCGCCGATCACAAATTTGGACGCCGCCGAAATGGTGCGCAGCATCCATGGCTATCGGCTGCTCGAAGGCTACCGCGGTTCTCCGGCAGCCGATATTCCGGCGATTGAAGCGTTGCTTTTACGCGTGGCGCGCCTGGTGGAAGAAGTACCCGCGATATCGGAGCTGGATTTGAATCCTGTGATGGCGCTGCCACCCGGCCGCGGCTGTCAAATCATCGATGCGCGAATTCGCGTTGGGCCGTGAGCACCTGCGGAACTGAAGCAGGACGCTGGCTGTTCCAGCGGCTACTTGACAATCAGGACCGGACAATCGGCATAGCGAAGAGTTCGTTCGGCCACGCTGCCGAGAAGAAAGCGCCGCAATCCCGTTCTCCCATGACTGCCCATAACAATCATTGTCGCGCCAATTTTTTTTGCCTGGCGCGTGATGATGGCCGAGAAATCCGTGCCACGCGCAAGCACCAGAGTTGAATTCTTTGGATCCAGACGTTTACGTTTAACGAGTTTTTGAAAATTCTGCCGTGCATCACGCTCCATCAGACCGTAAAGATCAAAGCCCACGCTAGTCTGCGGGTAAATAGCCTCCGCCGGAATCACATGCAATGAAACAACTTTGGCCCCCTGTTTCCGCGCCATTTTAAGCGCGTAATCGAGTGCCTTTTCCGAGCCGCGTGAAAAATCCACCGGCACTAAAAAAACATCACCTCTCGCCATGGCCCCTCCTCCCTTTATCCGTCACCGTATTCCCGCGAGCTCCTGCAGTAGCCGCCAGTTTTGCAGACGATCTTGTTGAGCTTGTAACAACGCTTCTGATGGTTTTCCCTCGCTGTCGAACTGTTTGGCGAAGCGTCCCTCGCTCCGTGCAAAATCGACAAACGTGACCGGCTTTTCCTGATTCGGCGGCGTCCACCAATCCTCTCTTTGCGCAGGATTTCCGACCAGGCTCAACCGTTCGGAAATTTTTTCTCCCCGACGCGGATCAAATGTAAAAATCGGGAACGCCCGCGATTCGACCGCGAGCTTCGCCTGGTGCGTCGAGTTACAATCCGGCACCCCGTGTTCCGGCTGGCAGGTCGTGTAGACATTGATCACCGCCGGTCCGGGATAGTCGTTCGCTTCCATGACCGCCTTGTAAAAATGGTTGATATGAGCTGCCGTCGTCTGGGCCACATACACTTCGGGATGCATGAGACAGATCTGTGCGAGCTCTTTTCGTCGTTCGCGTTTCCCGCCGGCAACTTTTCCGAATGCCGTCATCTTCGCTTCCTGCGCGCCAAACGTGGCGGTAGACGCCTGCCCGCCGGTGTTCGAATAGACCTGAGTATCGAGCACCAGAACTTTGATGTTCATGCCGCTTGCGAGCATGCGGCTGAGACTTTGAAAGCCAATGTCATACATCGCGCCATCGCCACCGATTACCCAAAGGTTTTTGTATTCCCAACCGCGCTGATCCCAGCGCGCCCGAATGCCCATCGCATCGGCCGGACCGTTTTCAAACAACGAGTTGGTCCATGGCACAATGTAAGGATTATAGGGATAGGTTGAGCCGTATACCGTATTACAACCGGTGGAAGCGACGATGCCGATATTTTCCGGACCGTTGGCGAAGCCCGTCGCCGCCAACATCATGCGAATCGCCGTGGCTTCGCCGCAGCCCATGCATGAACCGGCGCCGCCGACGTAGAGCAACGACCGCTCCTCAGCAAGCATAAAATCAGCCAATGCGCGCTCATTGATGTACTCTCCGGGTGTCGGGCCGATTTTTCGAAACACGTCGAAGGCGGCGCGATAACGGGGCAGAGTCGTTTCGTCTTTCGCGACCATCTTGAGCGCGTGATAATCCAGCTCCTCGCAAACTTGCACGCACTCGGCGCAACCCTTGCACTTGGTCGGATCGATAAAGATCCCGAACAACGCGCCTTCGCTGCCCTTCTTTTTCGGCAGGTCGAAATATTTACGCGTGCGCGACCAGTGCGAACGGACCCAAGCCCGCTCGTTGACATCTGCGATATTTTCTAGCGCTGCTTCGACTTTGCTCGCCGGAATCGCCTTGCCGAGAATCGCCGTGTCGGGGCACTGCGTCACGCAGCTCATGCAACCGACGCATTTCTCAAAATCGAAGCGGGGAATTTCCGGCGCGATGTAGCTGAAATCACGCAGCGCCCCAGTGCCGGCGGGAATCAAACTGCGGGCCACACCCAGATCCGCCGGCAACTCTGCCGCGGCCTTGCCCTCCTGATACGCGCCGATCACTCGACGATTGAAGTCATCGACGTATTTGTCGAGATCAAGCTCGATCACATAGGTGTCGGCAAATGTCGCTTCATGGGTTTCCATCGGTGCGCCGGGTCGCTTGATGCCCATGACCTCGGGACATTCTTGGTTACTGCTTTCCAGCGGGTTGAAAACGGTTTCTGATTCAGCCACGGTTACGCCTCCGATTTCGACTACTCTCCAACATGTCGAGCAAGATCCGTAACGGAAAGTATTCCCACCGGGCGCGGGTGGTGGCCGGTTTTTTCGACCACCACCAGACGGTGAATATGCTTTTCAAAGAGCAGTTGCGCAGCTTCTTCGATTGTCGTCTCAGCTGAGACGCTGATCACCGGTTTGGTCATTAAGTGTTGCGCGCTCAAACCGCGCCAGTGCTTCATGTAAGGCGCAATGAATCGAGCGTTGACCAAATCAGTGCGCGAGATGACTCCGACGGCATCGCCACTTTTATCAACCACCACCAGGGCGCTGATGTCATGCGCATCGAGCGTCGCGGCAACGTCGCTGACCGAAGTTTCCGGCGCGCAGGTGATCACGCCACGATGCATCCAATCCTGAACTTTCTTCTCGTTCATAAAATCTCCGGTTCAAACGTCCGACGCCCCGTTCGAGTTAACCTTTGAAACTTGAACTTGACATTTAAGCCGCCTCAGCCATTACCTCGATTGGAATTTCTATGACCTCAGTTCTGCCGCGCCGCACCGCCGTCAGATTTTCCTGGATAATCTTTTCACCGCGTTTGCCGAAAAATTTCCGCAGCGACTTTTCAACAGCGGCGTCCACTTCAGTGTCACTCAAACCCCGCTCTTGAACAAAAGGCGCAACTTTCAAAAACACTCCAAGCAAGACAATGCCTTGCATGCGTTGCGCCAATTCACGATGGCTCGCGACTTCCTGGGCAACTTTAACGGCGTCCAATGCAAGAACTCGGATTCGATTCGTCTGGATGAATTTTCGCGCGTTGGCCGGAATGCTTGACCAAATTTGTCTAGGATCACGGCTTGAATGTTGGATGAAAACCGTGCCACCCGGGACCAGACCGCTCAAAGGATTTCCCAGATTAAAAGCATTGACGTTGTTCAGTGGCACGAAATCGACGTGGCGCAGTTCCGCATGGGCTCCGATCGGCTCGTCGGCGACGGTCAGAAAATACGTCGTCGGCAGTCCCTTCTTCTCGGAACCGTACATCGGATAGGCTTGCACTTTTAAACCGAACAAATCACCGACGATGGTCGCAATAACCTTGTTGGTCGTCACGGAGCCGTAACCACCAATGGAATGGCCGCGCATCGAAAAAGCGTTCCTTGGACGGACATCCGGCTCGCCTTCAACTGGAAGACTCAACGGATGCTCGATGGCCAAAACAAAGTAACGCTGCGGTTTTCTTGTGCGCAGATGTTCGGTGACCGCGACAAAATCTCCCGGGCGCACATCGCGGCTGCCAAGACCCGCCGCACCGGAGTATATGAGCGGAAGCTTTTCGATTTTTGGATAACCGGGTGCTCCGGACAATGCATCGGCAAAGGCGGCCTTGATTTCGGCGGCCAGAGGATTGGACTGCGCGATGGGATTATCCATGCGCTCAATCACTGCAACCGCTTTGGTATTTTTGAGCGCTTGGACAATCTCAGGTCCGGGAAACGGTCGAAAGCTCGTAACGTGCAATGTGCCGAGCTTAATGCCGTGATTGGCGCGCAGGTATTTGGCCGTAGCAGTCGCCGTTTCCACTAAGCTCCCCATCCCGACGATCGCATAGTCCGCATCGTCTAGGCCATATTCAATGATCGGCGCATAGCGCCGGCCCGTCAGCATATAGAATTCATCCATCACTCTTTTCATGATCGGCGGAATCCGATCATAAAAATAACGCTGCGCTATCTTCCCTTTCATATAGCTGTCTTGATTCTGCACCACGCCGCTCATAATCGGGTGCGCCGGATCCATGAGATTGCGCAGCCGGTGCTCGCCATTCGGATCACCGACGAACTGTTTCATCAGTTCCGATTCGGGCAAACGCAGGCTCTCGATGGTATGCGTGGTCAAAAATCCATCTTGGATATTCAAAAAAGGAGTTTCGGATTCTTCTGCGACACGGCGCGCGATCAAAGCAAGATCCGCGGCCTCTTGAACGTTGCGTGCGAACAGCATGCCCCAGCCGCAATCAGATACGCCCATGACATCATCGTGACCGGCGTGAATGTTCAGGCCTTGCGAAGTCAGAGCGCGCGCGCCAATGTGAAACACCGCCGGCAGACGCTTACCGGCGATCACATAAAGCACTTCTTTCATCAGGATGAGTCCTTGGCCAGAGGTGAAATTCGCCACTCGTCCGCCGGCGACGGCAAATCCTTCACAGGTGCTCGCCGAACTGTGCTCTGACTCCAACTCTAAAAAAGCCAAAGGCTCGCCCCAAAGATTTTTCTGCCCATTAGCAACCGCCAATTGATAGCCGCCGCCCATGTTGGTGGAAGGCGTGATCGGATAAGCGCAGGCGCCTTGAGTGATATGCGTTTCTACCCAGACCACAACCTCCGAGCCATCCGCTGTGGTCGGGACTCCGGGAAAGGGAAAGTCGCTCATGATTAGTCTTCCGTGGCTTGCCAGATAATCTTGCAGGCGCGCAGCAAATCGCTCGCAGTCCAGACTGGAACGAGGTAACCGTCTCCGTTCACCACCGCCATCACGCCGTAACTGGAGCGCGGCATCGCGCCGATCCATGGCAATGACGCAGGCTGCGCGACCGCCGAGCTTTGCGTGACCCTTGTTGAAGCGTCGCTGTTCACTCCCCCAAGCGAAACCTCCGGGGCTTCATTTCCTCGAATCTCCGGATTCTGCGGCTCATCAATTTTTTCCATTGCGGCGCCTCCATCGTACTGACTGGGAATCAACGCAATGGCAGTGCCAGTGAAATTTCAAACCACAGAGCTGCCAGCGAGCAATTTTTCGCAAAATCGCCAACAAACAAGATCTAAAAATGCAAGGCTGCGAAGAATTTGGCTTCGGTCGATTTGCTGAGAAGCGATCAGAAGGTTTTGATGGTTATAAAAAACGGAGCTCGCACTGCATGCAAGCTCCGTTTTGCCGAATAATCGCGTCCAGCCTACGCTAGCAGGTAGCGCAGGTAAGGAACGCCGATCACCAGCAGCGCCGCGAGATAGATTGCGCCAAAGACGAAACCGAGTGTCCAGAAGTCTTTTCGGCTGACGTAACCGCTGCCGTAGTAAATCGGGCCCGGGCCGGTTGCGTATGGAGAAATGATCCCCATCAAACCGAGGGTGTAACAGAACAGCAGCGAAATCAGTTTCACCGGCATTCCCGGCACGGCGATCGCTGCGGTCAAAAGCACCGGCAGCAGTGCGGTTGTATGCGCGGTAAGGCTCGCGAACATGTAGTGCACCACGAAATACACCACCGTGAGCGCGATCACGATCGTCATCACCGAATAGCCGCTCAAGGCGCCCGCCGCCCCGGTCGCGAACCATTTGAGAAAACCAACCTTGTTCAAACCATCCGCCATCGTAACCAGCGTGGCGAACCAGACCAGAACATTCCAGGCCTGTTTGTTCGCAAGCACGTCATCCCATTCGACGATGCGGCAGATGACCATCAAGCAGAGCACCAAAATCGCAACGGTGGTGGCGTTGATCAGGTCGCCGCCAAAGATCCACAACCCGAGCGCCAGAAGGGCAAGTAGCGCCATACCGACTTCTTTTACGCTGATGCGGCCCATCTTGTTGAGTTCGTTACGCGCCCAAACCGGCACATCGGGACTGTTCTTGACCTCAGGAGGATAGATTTTGTAAACGATCAGCGGCAAGAAGATTAGGAGCAGTACGCCCACGGGCATAATGCCCATGAACCATTCGGTCCAGCTGATATCGATTTTGGCCGTGGTCTTGACCAGTGACAGCGCCAACAGATTCGGCGCCAGACCGGTTAAAAACATCGCGCTCGTCAAACAGGTGGTCGCGAACGCCGTCCACATGAGATAAGAGCCAATCTTGCGCGCCGTTGGACCCGGCTCCGAGCCATAGAGCGGCGGAATATTTTTGATCACCGGGAAAATGGTTCCGCCGCTCCGCGCCGTATTCGACGGTGTAAACGGCGCCAGTACGAGATCCGCCAACGCGACGGCATAGCCGAGTCCGAGAGTTTTCTTACCCAGGGACTTCACTAGATTTAAAGCGACACGCCGGCCCAGACCGGTTTTCTCGTAGCCCAGAGCAAACATGAAGGCAACAAAAATGAGCCAGACGGTGCCGTCCTGAAATCCCGAGAGCGCCCATTTGATCGAGTCGGCGGGTTTAGCCGCAACCCAAGGAGTGATCGTCGCAGCCGTTACACCGATCAATCCTACGGCTGCTGCAGGGATGGGCTCCAGAATCAAAGCGATGATCACCGCGACAAATAGCGCGAAGTAATACCACGCATTGGGTTTGAGCCCCTCCGGAATCGGCAAAAACAAAAGCGTTGCGCCGACGACAATCGGTACCAGTGCCTTCCAATAATTGCCGAGCGGCTTGGCTTGTTTCTCAGGCCGAGTGAGCACTCCAAGATGTTCAACGCTGGTCGTCATTACCTTGCTCATATAGCCTCCTCTTCCGGCTGACCTAGAACGCAACGGGTGTGCCGAAAAGACTACGCTATTTACTGAGTCTTTTCGGTTGTCGAATCGCGTTCATTTCGCACCACTGCAAAACACAATGTGTCGCTTTACTATATCTCGGAATAGCTGCGGCCGGACGCTCTGGAGATAACCGTTTGCCAATTCACGACGTATTGGAAACAGCCAGGAAAGTTCCAGTACTATTTTTGCCGAAACTGCTGAGCTAACGAGAATCGGCTAGCGGGACACCTGTGAGGTACGGCGGGGCCAAATGCGTCTTGTCATCGTGCTGCGTTGGTGCAGTCCGATAACTCTGGCGCTGTAAATGGCGGTGATTCGCTCAGCCCACTAAGAGGAAGTGCCCAATGGGCAAGGCGATGCGGCTGTTTGCTGGTGAAAGATCTCTGGCTCGATAATGATTTGACTCTTGATCGAATTGGACACAAAACAATTTTCCTTGGCCTTCTCGAGAACGCGCGGCATGCGCGCCAGGTCGTCGGCTGAGGCCAAGACTACTGTTGGTTTCACCTTGATTTCGGTGATCTGGTAGCTACCGCCCTGAATCTTTTCCAGTTTGCCTGACGCCCTGGACGATAGACTCATGATCTTAATTTTCGAAAACTCCGCCACCGCCAGCAGCGTCAGCAGATAGCAACACTGAAATGACGCGACAAAAAGGTGCTCAGGCGACCAATTCGTATCGCGGCCCTTGAATTCCGGCGGCGCGCCGGCTTGGATCACCGGCAACTTACCGGCGCCGAGCTTAAGATCTTTTTCGCCTTTCCACTCGATTTCCGTTTCATACTGATACGTCGGAACTTCGGACATGATCGGGTTCCTCAAATCCTCTGCGGTCGCATTCCAAAATTCTCGCTATTCATTTTCTTCCCGGTGGACGAACTCCCGCAAAATATCCGTATAGGTGATCATGCCCACCGCTGTTTCATGATCATCCACGACCGGCAATCCACCAACATGCCAACGCAGCATTGTTTCCGCTGCTTCTTTCAGGGTCGTCTCGGGCTTGACACGAACCGGATCGAATACCGCCGCCTGTTGAACGGCGATCGACCAGAGCTGAACCGCGGCATCTTCTTTGTTGTTGAAGAGGAACGAGGGTTGAATCAGCCGGACGTCGCGATCACTTAACATGCCGATCAACTTTCCTTTATCATCGATCACCGGCAAGTGGCGAAAATGGCCGTGCTCCATTTTCCAAATCGCATCCTTCAGGCCGTCTTCCGGCTTCACGGTAATCGGATTTTTTGACATCCGCTCTTTGACCTTGGCGGCTTTCCGATCGCGACGCCCCGCCGTGACGGGAAACACATTGACCGGAACATGCTTGAGATATTCATGTTCGAGACTCTCGTATTCCACCAACTGGACATGACCAGCGGCCAATAGATCTTCGACTTCGCGTGACGCGGCGGCAGTCTGCTCGATCCAGAAGGTTGAAACACCGTGATCAACCGCAGCGCGCGCCACGTCGACGCAATCAATTTTTCCGTTGGGATAAACCTGAACGATATCGATTTTTCCGGGAATGTCGCGCAAATTCTTGTAGCAACGCAGGCCGAGAAAACTTTCCCGATCCGCAAACACCGGAATAATCTCCAAACCAAGGCCTAGGAGCCTTTCAAAGGCGACAAAGCTCGAGCTGTTCGGGTCTGGGTCGGCACCGATCACCGCGATTCGACGACAGTTTTCCAGGATCGCTTTTCGCTGGCGACGGAGCAAATAGACCCTTCTGCTCAAGTCGCCGGCCCAATACTGATCGATTTGTTGATGACGGATTCGATCGGGCGTTATTTCATTCTGATTTTCGGCTCGCTCCATAAAAACTCCTCGATTCTGCGCGAGACGGTGCTCGCATCTGCCATAGCAAAGATCGGTATCTCTGCATGTCCCAAGCAGCAATCGACATACCACTATCTGGCGTCAAGGTTTATAACAGAATTTAACCGGAATTCTTTCGCAGCTTTGATAAAACAGCATTGCAGCTTTTCAATCGTGCGAAGCTCTCTAAACATCGCCGCTTTCGCCGACCAACTTGCGAAACCATTCTGGCACGGTGAATCGATCCGATCGGTACTGCGCTCGATAAGTCTTGATGTCGAGAATTGGTGTACCGTTTAGGAAATCGAGGCCGCGGACAAAAAGCCGATTGCCGTCGCGACCCAAGAATTGCACGAGTGTCAGCCCGATGGGATTGGGCCGAGTCGGCGAGTCCAGGGCAAACACGCCGAGCAAGGGTAAGTCTTCGAGCTTGAATCCTTTCCTAAGTAAGCCGCGCGGCTTTACTTTCAAAGGTCCGATTTGCTCCGGCCGCAAACGATCGAAATAGACAATTACGAAAAGGTGCGAATAACCATCGATCCCATCCAGTGCCTCGGCGAACTCGGGTTCGATCTCCAATTCTCCTTCGACATCGCCTTTTTCTCTGACCTCCTCGTCGGTCGCTTTAACATGAATTTTCCCGATTGATCTGAAGTGGATGTCCATTTACTTCTCCTTGTCGCGGATAATGCAGCGCCGGGAGCTGAATGCGGCGCTGTCATCAATCCGTCTGCCAAAAATCAATTTGTCTGACTTTTCTTGTCGCCAGTTTGTCGGCGCCGATCCTCGGTGCCACAGGAACCGGACATTCAAGTGGGCACGCCGAATCGTGGCAAGACCCAGCGCATCAGGACAATGTAAGCGACGAAAATTACGACGAACCATAGCCAATGAGGCATCGGACTTCCTCCCGCAAAAACCTATAGGTATGCTTGACCACCTACTGCTGCAGCATCCGGTGCGTATTGAAGAATGACCCGTTGAGCGCAATCGCGTGCCGCATGATGTCCAGGAAACCGTCCCGGCCCTGCCAATAGAGCGGCATGACAACCTGCTCGAGCTTTCCATAAAGCGAAGCGGCATCCTTTGTATGATCTGCAGTTTGCCCGTCCGCCGGACCGATTGACCAGCCAGTAACCCCTTCAATGCAGCCTTCAATCCACCAGCCGTCGAGCACGCTCAGGCTCGGGACCCCGTTGACCGCCGCTTTCATACCGCTGGTACCGGAAGCCTCCATCGGCGGCTGAGGTGTGTTGAGCCAGACATCGACGCCCGCCGTCATCAACTTGCCGATCTCCATGCTATAGTTAGTGAGATAAGCGATTTTGATCTTGTCGCGCAGCAACTCGCGCGCACGAAATACCCGTTGGATTTGTTCCTTACCTGCTTCGTCCTGTGGATGCGCTTTGCCGGCATAGACAATCTGCAATCCGCCATACTGCATAGCGATAGCC
>DATBEY010000221.1:0-7681 GCA_036558765.1 Binatia bacterium
GCTGAGGATCAGATCAAAATCGCGCTCGCTGATCGCGTCGATCGCTTGGTCGCCGCTTTCCGCTTCATAGACGTGAAAGTCTTCACTCTCGAGCACGCGCGCAATATTTTTGCGCGGTAACGGCTCATCATCGATTAATAAAATACTGGAGCTCACGGTTGTTCCGAGCGAATAGTGCAGCGCGTTGAGCGCTAAGACTGCCGCGTGCAGTGATCCGACAGACCTTAGGGCAAGCACTGTGCCATAATCGGTACACAAGCAGCTCAAGAGGATAGCGTGATTGTCGCCGGCGAAAGCGTCGCAGAAATAGAACAGCTAGCGATTTTGTGTCCTAGTTTTCGGACGTCGAAGACATTTTTCAACCGAGGCGCCGGTGCCGAAGCTTGAGTTCACCAACGTAATGAGCGATGAATCGAACGACAGAAAAAATATTGTGCGACAGTTAATCGGCACGAACTTTGTACTCCGAACGGAGACAAACGAAATCTCTTATGGCCGAGCTTATCAACATTTCCAGCTTGCCGTACGTCGAAGAGCTGTATCGGAAGTTTTTAACCGAGCCTTCTTCGCTGCCTGAAGAGTGGCGGCGCTATTTCACGCAACCAACGCTAGGTAATGGCAGCGCTGCAGCACAGGTGCAACCCGCTAAGTTACAATTGCAGCAAGAACCGGCGAACGCAATTCCGGCGACAGCGTTTTCAGCTCCGGTTCTGTCAAATCAACTCAATGAATTGATTCACAGTTATCGTGCGTACGGCCATTTACGCGCACAGATCGACCCCTTGAAGCGTCTGAGCCTGCCGAATGTTGCGACGGTCAACCTGGCATCCGAGGTTTTTGGCTTTACCGACGCGCACATGGATAAACTTTTTGCCACGGAATCCATTCAGTTGAGCGGTCCGTTAACCCTGCGCGAGCTGATAAGCCGTTTGGAACAGATTTATTGCGGGCCCATCGGCTTTGAATTCATGCACATCGGCGATCGCCTGCAACGACAATGGTTGCAGCAGCGCATCGAGCAAATCGAAACCCGCTCAGCGTTCGACCCGGAGGAGCAAAGACGGATTCTCAGCCGGCTGATTGAAGCGCAAAGTTTTGAGCAGTTTATCCGCAAGAAGTTCCTCGGCGCGAAGAGCTTCTCGCTTGAGGGAGCCGAGTCGCTCATCCCGCTCTTGGAGGTCGCCATCGGCAAGGCCGCGGAACAAGGTGTCTTGGAAATTGTCATGGCCATGGCGCACCGGGGCCGGCTGAACGTGCTCGCGAACATTCTTCACAAACCGTCCCGCGACATTTTCCGTGAATTCATCGATCCATCGGTGGCACATGCCGACGGCAGCGGCGATGTCAAATATCACCTCGGTCACAGTCACGACTATATCGCAGCGAGTGGGCAGGCCGTCCACTTGTCCTTATGCTTCAATCCGAGTCATCTGGAATTCGTCAACCCAGTGGCGATGGGGCGAGTACGAGCCAAACAGGACCGCGTCGGCGATTTGGAGCGGCAACAGGCAATGGCATTACTGATTCACGGCGATGCCGCGTTTGCCGGTGAGGGGATCACCCAGGAAACCCTCAACTTGAGCCGCCTGGTTGGCTATGAAATCGGCGGCACTCTGCACGTCGTGGTCAATAATCAAATCGGTTTCACCACACCGCCCCGTGCGGCACGCTCTTCGGTTTACGCCACCGATGTCGCCAAAATATTGCAATTGCCGATTTTTCACGTGAACGGCGATGACCCCGAAGCCGTGGCCTACGTGGTGCGCCTCGCGTCGGATTTCCGCAAAGCATTTCGCCAGGACGCGGTGATCGATCTTTACTGCTATCGCCGGCTCGGCCACAACGAAGGAGATGAACCAACCTTCACCCAGCCGCGTATGTATCAAACCGTCGCGAAACACACCAGCGTACGCCAGAGTTACGCTGACCGATTGCTTTCACTGAAGCGCATCACCAAGGAAGAAATTGCGACCGCGGAAAAGAACTATCTGACCCATCTCGAGCGCGAATTCAGAGCCGCTGCGGAAGATCGCTCCGAACCGGCGCGCGAAGAATTGCAGGGAATATGGGCGGATTATCGCGGAGGATTGGAGCGTGAGGTACCCGCTAGCGTTTCGGGCGTAGAACGCACGCGCCTCGCGACGCTGCTGGAGTTGCAGACACGATTCCCGGAGGGCTTTCATCCTCACCCGAAAATTATCCGGGCCATCGAGGCGCGGCGAAAAATGGCAGCGGGCCAGACTCCGTTGGACTGGTCCGCAGCGGAATCGTTGGCATTGGCAACTCTCGTGTCCGAGGGGAGGCGTGTTCGCTTGAGCGGTCAAGACAGCGGTCGTGGCACTTTCAGTCAGCGCCACGCGGTTTTGCACGATTATCAAGACGGTCATGAATACGTTCCGTTGCAGCACATCGCGAACGATCAGGCGCCGGTGGAAATTATCGACAGTCCGCTTTCCGAAGCCGGAGTATTGGGTTTTGAGTACGGTTACAGCCTCGATTGTCCTGGGGGCTTGGTTCTCTGGGAGGCGCAGTTCGGCGATTTCTCCAATGCAGCTCAAGTCATTATCGATCAGTTCATTACAACTGCCGAAGAAAAATGGCGCCGACTGAGCGGCTTGGTGCTTCTCTTGCCGCACGGTTTCGAGGGTATGGGACCGGAGCACTCGAGTGCCCGCCTCGAACGTTTCCTCCAACTCGGCGCGCGTGACAACATTCAAGTGGTTTATCCGACAACCCCGGCTCAGTATTTTTATTGTTTGCGCCGTCAGGGTCTGCGTAAGTGGCGTAAACCGCTCGTTGTGATGACGCCGAAGAGTCTTTTGCGTCACCCTCGGTCTGTATCGAACCTCGATGAGTTTGCCGCCGGTGGATTTCAAACTGTGCTTGTCGATCAAGTAAAAACCGATGGGCGATCGGCGGATCGAGTGCTCCTGTGCAGCGGCAAAATCTATTTCGACCTAGACAAGCGCCGGCGCGCCATTGATCGAGAAGAGTTGCCGATCATCAGAATCGAGCAACTGTACCCATTTCCGGAAAAAACCCTACAGGCAGCGCTATCGCGCTATGCGCCGCAAGCCCGGCTGATTTGGGTTCAGGAAGAACCGGAGAACATGGGCGCATGGTGGTACTTGAACCAGAAATTTACCAAGATGCTCGGGGACTGCCGGCTCTCCGTAGTGGCGCGGCAAGAGGCGGCGAGCCCGGCCACCGGCTCCGCCACGCGCCACCGCGAACAGCAGGAACAATTGCTCGACCGGGCCTTTGAACAGCGCCCGGTGGAGCAAGCCGGCCTTACCCGGACAGGATGAACATGCCGATCGAGCTCAAGGTGCCGGAAGTCGGTGAGTCGATCTCTGAAGTGGAGATTGGCGAATGGCTCAAAAAGGAAGGCGACTTTGTCGAGCAGGACGATGAGGTTGTGATCATCGAAACCGACAAAGCGACAGTCGAGATTTCCGCACCCGAATCAGGCACGATTACAAAAATACTTAAACCCAGTGGACAAACTGCCTCGGTACACGAAGTGATCGCCTACCTTGAAAGCGGAAGGCCAACGAGCGAGAAAGCCCCCACCAAACCCACTGCCACGCAAACGACATCTGCGACTGCGCAGCCCGCCAGCGCAACCCGCACGCCCCCGAGCCGTCCCTCAGCCGCACAGGAGGACGACCGAAACATGCTTGGGACGGCTGTCAGCGCCAGGCCCATGACAGAAGCTCCTCAAGATGGCGCGACGCATAAGCCAGAGAACAATCCACAACCCGAAGAGGTGACGGAAGCCGTCGCCGAGGCAGGAGCTGAAACGGTTCCAGAGGCTGAGGCATTGCCGCGAGTTGAATCGCGTACTCGGCATCAGCCTGGGAACGCGCCGAGACCGGTCGTGCCGGAACGCAGCCTCGAGGACAATTCGGACCGACAGACGCGGCCGGAATTTTCTAAAACCGCAGAAGAATTGCGCGCGCGATCTCAAATCCATGACGGCCGGCCGGAACGGCTCGTACCAATGAGCCATTTGCGCCGGCGCATTGCCGAGCGCTTGATCGGCGCGCAGCACAATGCCGCTCTGCTGACGACTTTCAATGAAGTGGATATGTCGTCGGTGATCGAGCTGCGCCAACGCTACCGCGATCAGTTTCAGGAACGTTATCAAACCAAGCTCGGCTTTATGTCGTTTTTCGTTAAGGCGAGCATCGCCGCGCTCAGGCTCGTTCCCGAACTAAACGCGGAGATTCGTGGCACCGACGTTATCTATCGAAACTTTTTTGATATTGGCGTCGCCGTCGGCGGAGGAAAGGGTCTTGTCGTTCCCGTGCTGCGCAATGCTGAACAGCTTACGTTCGCGGAGATTGAGCGCGCCATCGCTGACTTTGCGCGCCGGGCTGAACAGAGCAAGCTGCTTCCGGCGGAGCTGCAGGGCGGTACATTCACGATCAGCAACGGCGGCATCTACGGATCATTGCTATCCACGCCTATTGTCAATCCACCGCAAAGCGGGATTCTCGGATTGCATGCGATTCAAGACCGGCCTGTTGTGCGCGACAATGCTATTGTGATTCGGTCCATGATGTACGTCGCACTCACTTACGACCACCGTCTCATCGACGGCCGGGAAGCGGTACTGTTTCTAAAACACATCAAGGAAACCGTTGAGGATCCAGTGCGGATGTTGCTGGATATCTAAAAGCCTCGATCCGACTGTGCTGCGCTCTGACTCTGAGCTGCTCTAATCCGTTTGAGATCGGCGATCGTTCATCCCAATGACGTCCGCATGGCGATCGTAACCCGCGTCTCTGCCGCCGAGGTGCCAGTAACTTGTTCGTAAACATGGCTCCTTGCAAAGCAGACTAACGCTTCAGTCCTCTCTGGCTGGAAGAAATACGCTGACAGCGTGTGGGCGGAATCCCCCCAAACTCAAATCGTTCTTAGCGCGCTGCATGATTCGGATATCGGTGCGTCAAAACAACTGCGCTAGGGCGGCGACTGAAATCGCTAGGCGATCAAAGCACTTAGTGATGTGAGTCCATTGCTATATAACCGCAGCGGCACGTTCGTTGCGATATTTTCAATTAAGCTTGCGGCGGGCGGGCAGGAGCTGCTTCAGTAATAAATCGCTATGATTCAGTAACAGAGGAGGAGAGACGATGCTTAATTGGTCGATAACATTTTTAGTGATTGGACTCATCGCCGGTGTGCTCGGTTTTACGGGAGTGGCCGGAGCCGCGACTCAGATCGCATGGGTCCTGTTCGTCGTTTTCCTAGTGCTGTTCTTGATCAGCTTGGTCATGGGCCGCAGCAGAGTCGGCTAGGCGATTCCATACGAGCAGCAAGGGTTAAGCCCATCGGCGTGTGGTCGCGTAAATATCTCATTTCTATGCCGCGTAAACCGCGTACAAAAGGGAAAAAAAGAGCCGGCGCGCCGCGGGATCCTGAAACCCACGGTCGCGCCGCGAAAGTTCGGAGACGTAGCGGTGAGAAATGCACCACGAGAAACAAAAGACCCGTGTCTTGAAAGCTTCAATGTCCGCGGGATGATGCATGCCCCGTAAAACCAAAAGAAAACGTAAAACCGCAGAATCAAAGTCAGGTTCTTCTAGAGCGATTTGGAAGGGCAGCATCGACTTCGGCCTGGTGAACATTCCGGTTCGCCTCTACTCTGCGGAAAATTCCAATAGGTTGAGTTTCGACCTGTTGGATAAACGAGATTTTTCGCGCATCCGCTATCGCCGGGTGAACGAAACAACGGGGAAGGAAGTACCGTGGGACGATATTATCAAGGGTTACGAATACAAAAAGGGCGAGTATGTCGCGCTTTCGGACGCAGATTTCGCTCGCGCCAATGTCGAAGCCACTCAAACCATATCGATCACCGATTTTGTCGATGCCAGTGCTGTTAGCCCATTGTATTACGATAAGCCATACTACTTGGAACCGCTGAAGAACGGGCAACGAGCGTATGTGTTGCTACGTGAAGTTCTCCACGACACCGGCAAAGTTGGGATTGCGAAGGTGGTGATCAGGAGCCGCGAGCACCTTGCCATGGTGCTCGCAGAAGGACCGGCTTTGATCTTGGAGTTACTGCGTTTTCCCGACGAGTTGCGCGACGCTTCGCGTCTCGATTTGCCTAAAGCCGCTTCGAAGGGAACAGCCACATCGGCGCAAGAAATTAAAATGGCTGAACGTCTGGTCGAATCGATGGTTGGAAAATGGCAGCCTGAGAAGTACCGCGATGATTACCGCGATGACTTAATGAAAATCATTGACGAAAAAGTTGAATCCGGCAAGACCAAAGTCGTCGAAAATACGATGCCCGCCGCGCCTCGAGCGCAACGCGGAAAGGTGATCGATATTATGCACCTGCTCCGCGAAAGCGTTGAACAGGCGAGCAAACGCGGGTCACGAAAAGATGAAAGAAACGGTCGTCGCAAGGCCGGATAACGGCTCATCCGCTGACGACGAAATTCCCCCTTCGAACGCACCTCTCGTCCCAACTCTAGCATCGTTGGTGTTGTTACTGTCGCATATGTGCGAGCGATGAAGACTGAATACAGTCATGGTGCGCACGGCGCGAGCGTGGTTGCTCCCGCTAGCCATCAGCAGATGGCATATTGATTGCGTTTTCCTTGCGCATGGACCCATCAGTACTGAAACACTTTGGCGACCAGCTACAGCACGGCAGGCGCGCGCTCGTAAGAGAACAAGGAACCCTACGGCGGTACTGATGATATTCACCTCGCCAAGGAAGAAGGCGTCGATTATGAGCCACCCGATGCGCCACCACCGCCTCCACGTAAACCGTCATAGGACCATAGTACCGTCGATCAGGAGCTGAAGTGGTTACAAAAAATTCGCAGTTGCAGCGGAGCACCGCCACGGGAGGTGTCGCGAGGTTGGCTTTGCTCGGCGCCATGGCAGCAGGAGCCCTTTACACCGCCCGTGCTCGGCGCCGCATCGCCTTCACAGGCAGAACGGTGCTCATTAGCGGCGGTTCGCGTGGCCTCGGGCTTGAGCTTGCGCGGCTTTTTGCCGCAGAAGGGGCGAACCTAGCCCTCATAGCGCGTGATGCCGAGGAACTTAGTCAAGCCGCGCGTGAGCTTGAGTCTCACGGGACACGGACTTTCACTTACCCCTGTGACATCACAGATTCCATTCAGGTGCGCCAAGCAGTGGCAGCGGTGATTGAACAGGTCGGCCATATCGATGTCCTCGTCAATAATGCCGGCATTATTCAAGTCGGTCCTATGGAAAACATGACCCTCAGCGACTACGAGCAAGCGATGGCGGTTCACTTTTGGGGACCACTTTCTCTGATCAACGCTGTAGTGCCGCACATGAAGGCGCTCGGCCATGGGCGGATCGTGAATATCACGTCCATAGGTGGCAAAGTTGCCATTTCTCACCTGCTGCCGTACGTGGCGAGCAAATTTGCGTTGGTCGGGCTCTCTGAAGGGTTACGCGCAGAACTCATAAAAAATCGCATTTACGTCACCACCGTTTGTCCTGGCTTGATGCGCACGGGCTCTCATCTTCACGCCATGTTCAAGGGAAAACACAAGCAAGAATATGCGCTGTTCGCGCTCGCTAACGCCTCACCTCTGCTATCCACCAGCTCAAAAGCCGCGGCCCGTGCGATTGTGGAGGCGTGCCGTTACGGCAAGGCGGAGATCACGATCACTCCGCAAGC
>DATBEY010000222.1:0-10615 GCA_036558765.1 Binatia bacterium
ATGCTCTTTTGCGCGACCACCGCATGCTCGAGTTGGTTCATGGATGAGGCGAGCATCACGGTGTCTGCGCCTCTTTGATAAGCTTCGAGCGCCGGCAACCCGGAGTGGTTGACGAACTGAATACTGCCGCCGATGAGCGACATGATGCTGCGTGGGCCGCCCGGAATATAAACCAGGCTGAAATCGAAGCCTTGTTTTTCGAACAGCCGGGCTTCCTTGGCAATCCAGATCGGCGCCATGGTGCCGCTGATGGCGCCATAGCTGGCGGTGATTTTGTCTGCGGCCGAAAGTGCGGGGGCATTCATGAGCAACAGCACCAACATCGATAATCCAGTGGTCAAAGGTGAAGTCTTTTTCATACTTCCTCCGGGCTGGCCGTGCGGCGAGTAACATATCGCGAGCGTGAGAGACTTCAAGGTCGATCGGGAGATTCCGACCGGTGAATTCCATAATGACGACGGGCCAGATGGCAGTCATAGACTTTCTGCTGAAATGGACAATTCGTAATCTCCGTGGCATTTGTAAATTTATAAAAAAGGGGCTTTTATGTCGCGGTATCATAGGATAGACAAAAAAGTAAGCTCGTTAGGTTTTATCTAGCCATTGCAGCGGCGAAGAAATTGGATGAGCCGCACATGAAAAAGATCGCGCTTTACAGTTCCAGCCGTCCCGCGCAGGAGGGACGGCAACTTCCAATCGACTCAGCGCAAGATTCCCAGAAAGCTGCCGATGGGTCGGCCAGGCAGACGGTTGCTAATTCACGCCGACAGCGGTTGCGTCACTTATCCCAGCGATACGAACGGATTTTGTGGGTCGGCGCCGCCGCCGGCCTCGCATTGCTGATTGTATTGACCCATGCCGTATTCATGCCCGCGACTCGTGAAATTACCCAGAAAGACATCGACTCGGCAGTGCTTCACACACTGGAGACGACCACGCTACCGTCGCCTGCCACAAAGGCATACGAAGTCATTCGCCCGTCGATCGTTCGTGTGCGACGCATGGAACCGGATGAGAAGAGTGGAGAGGACAAAGAAAAGGGTGTCGGCACCGGGGTGGTAATTGTGGATAAAGGCGTCATCTTGACCAGTTTGCACGTGGTCGCGGGGGCCAAGCGGATCCAAGTGGTTTTTTACGATGGGCTCGAGTCGCCCGCCACTGTGACGGGAATGCGGCCAGAGGATGATTTGGCGGTGCTGCAAGCCGAAAAAATTCCCGACGATCTAATGGCGGCGACAATGCGTTCAACAGCGGATCTTTCAGTGGGGGATGAGGTTGTCGCCGTTGGTTTCCCGTTCGGCATCGGGCCCTCCGCAACCGCCGGAATCGTTTCGGGCCTGCGGCGCGAGTTTCTGTCTCCAGAAGGGAAGCGATTATTGACGAATCTGATCCAGTTCGACGCCGCGGCAAACCCCGGTAGTTCCGGAGGGGCTCTGGTAACCGCCCGAGGTGAAGTCGTCGGGATCGTCACGGCAATTTTGAATCCTACTCAGCAGCGTTTTTTCGTGGGCATCGGCTTTGCGGTGCCAATCGAAAATGCCGCATCTGCGGTGGGCGTGCCGCCGTTCTGAGAGTGCAGAATCTCCCGGCGAAGCCGCTATGGCCCGTGGCTGTGGGCGAAAATACACGAAACCGGGATTCACGTTTTTCCCTGGAATGAGGAAAAAACACGGTTGACTTGAACCGATCCACTGCCAGACATTAGATCCGGTACAGCAAAGGAACGTAATGGACGTGCAAGAAAATAATCGCCGCGATGTCGCTTCGCTCATGGAGCGGGTTCTCTATGAAGTAAAAAAAGTGATCGTCGGCCAGGATCGTTTCCTCGAGCGCGTGCTCATTGCGGTATTGGCGCAAGGACATCTCCTCGTGGAAGGTGTACCCGGGCTGGCCAAGACCCTAACGGTAAAGACGCTCGCCCGGACCATCCGCGGGTCATTCAAGAGAATACAGTTCACGCCGGACCTTGTGCCGGCGGATTTGGTGGGGACCCGCATTTACAATCAGAAGACGGGGGACTTCACGACTTCTTTAGGGCCCGTATTTACGAATCTCCTGCTTGCCGATGAGATCAACCGCGCGCCGGCAAAGGTGCAAAGCGCCTTGCTCGAAGTGATGCAGGAGCGGCAAGTCACGATCGCCGGAGAAAGCCATCACGTTCCCGAGCCGTTCCTGGTGATGGCGACACAAAACCCCATCGAGACTGAAGGCACTTACCAGTTGCCCGAAGCGCAAGTCGATCGATTCATGATGAAGGTGCTCGTCGGTTATCCCACCGAGGAGGAGGAATTTGTCATCGTGGATCGAGTGACGGGCACTCCCAACGACGTCATGCCGATGGCCACGACTGAACAACTGAGCGCGCTGCAGCGTGAGTGCCGAGCTGTTTATGTGGATCCTGCGCTCAAGCAGTACGCTGTGCGGCTGGCGGCTGCTTCCCGCGATCCAGCGCGCTTTGGAATCGCGGAGACGGGCAAATTTCTATCCTTCGGCGCCAGTCCACGAGCATCGATCAACCTCATCGAGGGCGCCAAGGCGCTCGCGCTTCTGCGCGGTCGAAGCTATGTTCTTCCGGAGGACGTGAAAGACCTCGTGCCGGACGTATTTCGCCATCGTCTGGTGCTGACCTACGAGGCGCTCGCGGAAGGTATAACGCCGGACGATTTGATTCAGCGCATCATGCAGCATATTGGCGCGCCGGAAAAGCCGCTGGAATCCCACATTAAATTTGCGGCCGGGTCCTAAGAGTGGAGGATGGAATGGCGGAGTAATGGAGAATTGGGTATCGGACTTATACTTCAATACCTCACTACTCCATTACTCCAGTTTTGTTTGTGAAGGCGCAAGATGAGCTCTGCTGAAAGCGTTAGAGTTACCGCGAGCGCTGAACAGATCCTGCGCCGACTCGAATGGACAGTCATCCGCCGTCTCGACGGACTACTGCAGGGCGACTATCAGACGCTGTTTCGCGGTTTCGGCCTCGATCTCGCAGACATACGCGAATATCAATATCACGACGATGTCCGTTACATCGACTGGAATGTCACGGCGCGGCTGCAATCACCTTATGTGCGGGTGTATAACGAAGATCGCGAAATTACCGCGTGGTTTCTGCTGGATTTAACTCCCTCGGTTGATTTCGGCTCGCGGGTCAACAAACGCTCGGTGTCCGCGGAATTCGTCGCCGTGTTGGCGCGCTTGTTAACCCGCCATGGGAACCGGATCGGCGCGATTTTTTATGGCGAGCAGGTGGACACGGTTATTCCCGCGCGCACAGGCCGCCGACAGGCGCTCCATATTTTACATCGCATGCTATCCCGGAAGGATAGCTCCCGCTCATCCGAGACGGATCTAGGTGATCTGCTGCGAAGCGGGTTTCGGTTGATACCGCGAAGATCGCTCGTGTTTATTGTTTCCGATTTTATCAGCGTGCCGGGCTGGACCAAGCCGCTCGCCCATTTGGCGCAGCGGCATGAAGTCATTGCCGTGCGTCTGTTCGATCCGCTTGAGATGGATTTACCCGATCTTGGATTTGTCTTAATGCGTGACGCCGAGACGGGCGAACAATTGTTCGTCGACACCCACGATCGCAATTTCAGGAGGCGCTTTGCGGTCCTGGCCGCCACTCACGAGCAGGACCTGCGCTCAGCGTTCGGACAAGCCGGCGTCGACGCGTTGGAATTGTCTACAGATGATCGCTTGGTCGATGCCGTCTTGCGATTTGCCGATCTGCGCAAACGGCGCCGGCAATTGGCAGCGGGCGCGACTTTAGCGCGATCCTCAAGAGGGAGCTATGACATTTCTTTGGCCTGAAATGCTCTGGCTTTTGCTCATCGTTCCGGCGTTGATCGCCGGATACTTTTATATTCTGCGCCGTAAGCAAGAGAGCGCAGTGAAATATGCCAGCCTGACCATGGTGAAACAGGCGATCGGAGCGGGCCACAGGTTTCGCCGGCACATTCCGCCACTGCTCTTTTTGATCGCCGTGATCGCGATGATCGTGGCGATCGCGCGTCCTGCAGCGATTGTCCTGTTGCCGTCCCAATATCAAACGATCATTCTCGCCATGGATGTCTCGGGCAGTATGCGCGCCACCGATGTTCAGCCCAATCGTCTCGCTGCAGCGCAGGCGGCGGCGAAAGCTTTCGTCGCCGAACAGCCTTCGAACGTGCGTATTGGTGTGGTCTCGTTCGCGGCGACGGCGTCGGTGGTGCAATCACCGACCCAAAGTCGCGAGGACATCGTTACCGCTATTGACCGGTTCCAGCTGCAGCGCGGCACCGCGATCGGCAGCGGCATCATCGTTTCTTTGGCGACGATCTTTCCGGACGCGGGTATCGATGTGAGCTCGTTTATTTATGGACGCGGCGGTTCGCGCGGGGTACCGATCGATCAGGCCGGCAAACCCGATAAGCCGCCGTTGAAGCCAGTGGCTCCGGGAAGTTACACTTCAGCGGCGATTATTCTGCTGAGCGACGGCCAAAGAACGACCGGTCCCGACTCCATCGAAGCGGCTCGACTGGCCGCCGACCTGGGGGTGCGCGTTTTCACGGTTGGGTTCGGCACCCAGAGCGGTGAGACCATCGGCTTCGAAGGGTGGTCGATGCGGGTGCGTCTCGATGAGGAGACGCTCAAAACAATCGCAAATTTGACACGCGGCGAATATTTCTATGCCGGTACTGCCAACGACTTGAAGAAGGTTTACCAGGTTCTCAATTCCAAGTTCCTGCTCGAAAAAAAGCCGATGGAAATTAGTTCACTGTTTGCCGGCGCCGCGGCGCTGATCGCGGTGACGTCCGCTTTGCTGTCGCTCCTGTGGTTTCATCGCATTCTTTGATTCGAGTATTGCCCACTGAATAGTCGGCAGGGCGAATATTTCTCATGGCGGCGAATCGTGCCGGACGGATCGCAAACCAAAGTTGATCTGCTGGCGGATGGTTTAATTCCGACGAATTCGCGTGGAAGCAATAATAAAGGAGAGGGTAACAAATCAGTCCAACGATGAAATGTCCCCGACGCGGGAAAGCATCAGAAAAATTACGGCGGCGACCACGAAAAAAGCAATATCGTTAAATGTTCAGGCTGGTTCATGGACTTAGCGCTTTTCTGGCGCTAAGGAGAGCTCGCCGTAAATGGCGAACGTAGGAACCTGCGCGTCGGCTTATGGCCGAGAATCGCAGGTGAGACAAATGCTGTCCGTCTGTGCCGGTGCGCCGTTCGCTCTACGGTCATCCATGTGACTGACAATTAACAACAGAACCGCAGTGCCGAGTAGACCGGCTATAAAAGTCGTCCAGAAAAGTCCTTTTGGCTCCATGAACGTTCCTCCGATGGTGTGTCTCTTTTCGGAGCTCCACGGTGGCGTGAATGGGCAAACGATGGGCCAGCGGAGATCGGGATTGTTGTCTAGCGAAGGATAGCCGGGTCACCTGAAGTACATTTACTCAGTGCCAGTGCTGTGTCCTAACCTGACACGGCGGGATGAGCATGGCAAAATCCAGGGTGCATATAAATAATACTGCTTCTGCGCCTGCCCCCAGAAAGCATTAATCATCAAGCCGCGGCAAAGCTGTTGGCTGAGATCTCAGGTCCGAAGGATAAAGATATTCACTACCGCGCGGGTAGAGCAAGTCTTAGTGGGCGACGAGAGCTTCAGTGTCGGGTTTACCAGCATCGATCCAACGCACAGCGGCAAGCAGGCCCCACGATTCAGCATCGTTTTGCGAAGAGAATATTCCGTAGGGTAGGCCGAATTTCTTTTTCTTCTCAGCAATGCCTTCCAGCCATTCGATCGTCACCTCGATACCCCACTCACGGTTTTTGAAAATGGTGGCAACTGCTTCGACGTCATGGCCGTTATATGCGAGCTTCACGGCCATGCTACTTGAGCAGAGATCGTGCCCCAAAAACTAAGGAACTGAGAGAACGCAGTGGAGTACGCTGGAACTGAACGTCGAAATATTACTGGCAGTTTTGCCTGCTATATCGGTGCAGTGCGAGATTTCAGGATAAGAGTGACCCTCAGCCGGGCTGGCGGACCCCAGTAGAGCACAAGCGATATGTCAAGTGCACTGTGGATGAGCAAACCGGATTAAGATCGAGCCGCGAAGCTATTGTCGACAGTAGGATGAATCAATTAAAGCGGGCGCTGAAGCTGCTCAAGGTTTCTGACGTGCAGATCGTGAAGGTGATTTGGGAGGGGTGAGCACGACCATGGAAGTTATTTTCAGACATTCGTCGCATATTTTGAGCAGCTTCGGTCGCTTGTCCAACTTAACTACGTTAAACGACTTGATCGGCCACCTCGAGCAAGAGCGGCAAAAATGCCAAATGTCTTTGTATGTGTCGGCGCGATATTCCATGGATGCGCGAGCGAATTGGCCAGCAGTCTAGCCTTGGGCGAACTAATATTACAAACGGAAAATTTGTATCGCACTCCGACTGTTTTGCTACAACCCAAACTCGGGCGGTTGGTTAGGAATTGAGCTCATTTTTGTAGGGCACCGCTTCCATATGTCCTGAGAAAGCCGCGTACCCGATCGCGATTGTCCGATGAAAATCTCGCATCGGAGCCACGCCAGCTGAGATCGGCAGACATGGAATCAGGGAATAACCGCGATGGCATTGATCTCGAGCAGAAGCTCGGGGCGCGCCAGCGCCACCACCTGCACCATGGTGCTGGTCGGGAAGTTCGAGCCCAAGACTTCACGCCGAGTTTCGTTGATATCGCGATGATTGCGCACATCGGTGGTGAAGACGTTCAGTGCGACGACATCGTTGATGGTTCCGCCGGCGGCTTCGACGGCGCGTTGAAGCTTCCCCAGGATGAAACGCGTCTGCGCCTTGGCGTCGCCGACTCCGACGATCTTGCCGTCATGATCCGACGCGGTCTGGCCGGCGATGAACACCATCCGGCCCGGCTGTGCAACGTTGACTAAAGAATAACTGCCGCGCGGCAGCGGCAGTCCGTCGGGATTTAATGTGATCTTGGCCATAGGAGTTTCCCCTACAAAACAAGTGCTCAACAAACAGCCGGACTCCGCTCGGAGTCAGAGATGATTCGCCCCTCGCTGGCGGAGCCGCGGACAGGAGCGTCTCCCGCCGTTTTTTCTAAAGATACTTCGTCGGACGGCGGATGGTGCGCCACATGTGCGCGACAGGGCTATTGTCGAAACCCAGTCCTTCCTTCGGCTGCTTGAAGTTGCGTCCGACGATATCCACGAACGGCTCCCAGCTCACCACGGCGTTGGGGTCGAAGGAGTAGATGTCGTGGACCGTAATCATGCGCGCTGTCATATACCATTTGTGATCGCGGGCGCGCTTGTAGGCTTCCTTGATGTAGTCATCGGGCTCGTAGTTGGGCCCGAAATGCTTGACGTACATTTCCGGATACGCGTACCCGGCCGATTCGTCGGCGAAGAAACGCAATGCCTGGTGCGCGCGCACCGCCCAGGTCACCTCCTCCTCCACATAGGGCTCGATCAACTGCGCGCCCCAATAGCCATGATCGCTTTTGATGAAGATAGCATTGGAGATGTCGTGCAAGAGACAGGCGAGAATCGTTTTCTCGGGCATGGATGCCTTCAGCGCGTGGGTGCCGCTTTGTAGCAGATGGTTAATGCCCTTGGCGCGGTAAGTGAAATAATCCAGGAGAGTCGGCTTGGCCGGCATCTTCGGCAACCGCGGATCATCGTCCATCAGTTGGTACTTGCCGTCCGAGCCTGAACCCATATTGGCCGGTCCGAGGTTACCATCCGCCATGTTGAACAACGCCGATTTCGAGATAAGCACATCGAGCTCATCGCTCATCTTTCGCTCGAGGGCATCCGCGCGTTCGTTCAGGGACATACCTTCAGCCATGATTCGCCTCCTTCGATGTTCTTGAGATCACCGCGCCGGATCGTATCACCGCACGGGAATGTGTCAATCATTTTGGGTGGGTTGCTGGGGGACTCAGGTCTGACTGCGGTAGCGCCGCGGAGTTCATGATGCGTTGCCTTCCGGCATTCTTGCGGATGGCCGTTCGTTGCGCAATCTCGTCGACGATTCCCTGCGACCCTATACACCGTCACCGATCTACTTGCAGCGAACCGGCCCGCCGGAATAAGCTCCATCGCAGATCGATCTGTGAAGGAAAAGAAACGCCATCCAGTAACCCGAAAGGGACGTCATGAAAGATACCTATGACGCCGTCTATACCCGCTGGCTGAACGATCCCGAAAATTTCTGGGCCGAAGCGGCCGAAGAGGTTCATTGGGATAAAAAATGGGACAGGGTGCTCGACGATTCGCGGCCGTCATTCTATCGTTGGTTCCCCGGCGGATTGCTCAATACTTGCTACAATGCGCTCGATGGGCACGTCGAAAGCGGGCGGGCGAATCAGCTCGCGCTCATCTACGATAGTGCTGTGACCGGAGTCGTCCAAACGTTCACTTATCGCGAGCTGCTCGATCAAGTGGCAAAATTCGCCGGGGTACTCGCCGGGCAGGGAGTTCAGAAAGGCGATCGGGTCATCATTTATATGCCGATGGTGCCGGAGGCGATCGTCGCGATGCTGGCATGCGCGCGCATCGGCGCGATTCATTCGGTGGTCTTCGGGGGTTTTGCAGCGCCTGAGCTTGCCAATCGCTGCACCGATGCCCGACCAAAGGTGATTGTATCGGCTTCGTGCGGCATCGAAGCGGGCCGTATCATTCCCTACAAGCCCTTACTCGACAAGGCGATTGAACTTGCGGCGGTTAAGCCGGAACGCTGCGTTATTGTCCAACGTCCGCAGGAAAAGGCGCCCATGATCGGCGGGCGCGACCTCGACTGGTCGGAAGAGATGGCGGGCGCAAAACCAGCCGGGTGCATTCCCATCGAGGCCACCGATCCGCTCTACATCCTTTACACCTCAGGCACCACCGGCATGCCCAAAGGGATCGTGCGCGACAATGGTGGGCATCTGGTCGCGCTCAAATGGAGCATGCAGCACATCTATGGTGTAGAGCCGGGCGAAGTGTATTGGGCAGCATCGGACGTGGGCTGGGTCGTCGGCCATTCGTACATAGTTTATGCGCCATTGTTCAACGGCAATACCACGGTGCTCTACGAGGGAAAGCCGGTCGGCACTCCCGATGCTGGCGCGTTCTGGCGCGTCGTCTCACAACACGGCGTGAAAGTCTTGTTCACAGCGCCAACGGCGTTTCGCGCGATCAAGCGAGAAGACCCGACCGGCGAGTTTATCCGCAAGTACGATTTAAGCGGCTTCCGCACGCTCTTTCTCGCCGGCGAGCGCTGCGACCCTGACACGCTCTTGTGGGCGCAAAAACAGCTTGGCGTGCCGGTGATCGATCACTGGTGGCAGACCGAAACAGGCTGGCCGATCGGCGCGAATTGTATGGGGCTAGGCATGCTGCCGGTGAAACCGGGGTCGTGCACAAAACCAGTGCCCGGTTACGATGTCCGAGTGTTCGGATATGACGGCAGCGAATTACCGTCCGGTCAAATTGGCAGCATCGTAATCAAGCTTCCATTGCCGCCAGGTTGTCTTGCGACACTCTGGAACAACGATGAAGGATACCGGAAGGCGTACCTCGCCGGCTTTCCCGGCTACTACCTCACCGCGGATGCGGGGTACAAAGATGAGGATGGCTACCTCTGGGTGATGACCCGCACCGACGATATCATCAACGTCGCCGGTCATCGGCTCTCCACCGGCGCGCTGGAAGAGGTGCTGGCGTCTCATCCCGACGTCGCCGAGTGCGCGGTCTTGGGAGTCACTGACGAGATCAAAGGGGAAATTCCGCTAGGTCTGATCGTGCTCAAAGCGGGCGTGCGACGCTCAGACGGCGAGATTATAAGCGAAGCGGTCCAGATGGTGCGCGAAAGGATCGGCGCTGTAGCTTCTTTCAGGGTCGCAATGGTCGTCAAGCGGCTGCCGAAAACGCGATCGGGCAAGATTCTGCGCGGTACTATCAAAAAGATTGCCGACGGGGTCGAGTATCAAGTTCCGCCCACCATCGACGATCCGCTGATCCTCGATGAAATTACCGCCGACTTGTCCGAGGTGGGCTATCCGGCCGGTTCGGTAAGGAGCTAGTGTGAAACATTGCTGTGCGAGCTCTGAAGATTGTAAACCCCTTTACTCGCGGGAAGAGTTGGAGGATGCGCCGTCTCAACGCGCTTTCGCATAGTTTCCGATCCCAAAGATTTCGTTGTAGAGGTGGGTGCATCTCCGACCACCTCAGGCTTCACTCATTGAATTTCGCGGCAGATACAATGTCGAACGATTGGCCGTAGAGTTGTTTCACAAAGCCGCTTTTTTCGAGCTCGATGAAGAGAGTTGTCGATGAATTGTTCCGGCTTGGCGGCCTTGGCTCCCGCGTGTCGGGTGAAATTCAGCACGGACTGCAGGCCGGCGCGGTTAAGAGTTTCTTAGCATCCGATCAACACCAATTGACCATCAATCGCAAACTGCAGAGCGTTAAAATTCGACGGCAGGTGTACTTGTAAGGCGCGAGTTATATTTCGTAGGATGCGCCGTAGTTTAAAATTAAAGGGGGAGTATATGGCTCGTATTCGCCATCTTGCGATTCTTACCGAAGATGTGGAGAAGCTGGTCAAATTTTACACC
>DATBEY010000223.1:0-12722 GCA_036558765.1 Binatia bacterium
CAATCTGCTGAGATCACCAAAGAAAGAATCACGTTTGCCTATGCGTCGATCAGCCCTAGCATGTCGGCGGTTTGGATGGCGAAGGAGATCGGCGCATTCGAGAGAAACGGTTTGAACGCCGAGCTGGTTTACATCAGCTCCGGTGCGACAACCGTGCAGGCGCTGGTCGGAGGCAGCGTTCAAGCGGCCCTCGGGGCGAGCAATGCGGTCGTTGCCGCGGCGCTGAAAGGCGCTCCGATCATCGCCGTGGCGAGCAATACCAGCCGTCCCGGCATGCAGCTCTGGGTGCAGCCGGAGATTCAACGCGCCGAGCAGTTGCAAGGCAAAACCCTCGCGATCACCCGCTTCGGTTCTACCAGCGACTTCGTCACGCGACTGGTTTTGCGCAAACTGAATCTTGAAAACAAAACCGAGCTGCGGCAATTCGGCGGCGTGGTCGAAGCCGATCTAGGCTTTCGCGCGCGCCAGGCGGAAGGCCGCGTTTCGTCGCAGGCGCCGGGGCCGAAGGCGAAGATGCTGGTCGATGCAGCGGAGCTCGGCATTCCTTTTTCCATGAACCTGCTGGCCGTGAGCAACGAGTACCTGTCGAAATCGCCGAAGTCCGTCGAAGCGATCGTCCTGGCTTACATCGAGGGCGTTGCCGCGCTGAAGACCAGGAAGGCTCAGGCACTTAAGGTATTGGATAAATACATGGGACAACGCGGCGGCAGCGCGGAGATGCACCACGAGTTCGTCATGAAGTATCTCGATTCGGTGCCACGCATCGATCCGGCGGCGGTGGAGACGGTGCTCGAAATGGTCGGCGCGAAAGGCGCGCCGAAGAGCAAGCTTTACGACAATTCGATCATCGACCGGCTGGTCCACGAGGGATTCACTGACAAGCTTTACAAAGGAGCAAAGCCATGACGGAGAAGCAGTGGCGCGAATGTCTCGGCGAGCTGGTGCGCGATTATATCCGATCGCCTGAGCTCAAATATTATTTTTCCATCAGGATGAACAAGCCGCGCGCCGCCGTCATGGTAAAACAGCAGAGTTTGTTCGTGCGTCATCGCCGTGATTGCTGGGCGCACGTTTCGGCAAATTGCCCGATCATGGGCGTCAAACAACGAATTTTGGAGCACGAATACGAAGAGATCATTCGCGACGATTTTTCCGACTATGGCCATTTGCATCTGATCATTCGACAGGGAAAATCCGTAGGACTCGAGCCGGAGGAGATCATCCAGGCTGAGCCGCTACCGGAAACCCGCGCCGTGCTTTATGCCTGGTCGTGGATGACTAGCGAGATGCCATGGACCGACTCGTTAACCGGCATGACGATCACAGAGTGGTGCAACGACGACCGGCTGCTCGGTGATCTGGGCGGCGGCCAGTCCACGCGCATGGCGAAGAAATGGATGGAAGACATGGGATTTAGCTGGAAAGAAATTCCCAATCTTCAGGCACACAGCCAAGCGGACGAAAAACATAGCGACATGTTTTTGCCCTTTCTCGCGGAGTACGCGAGCGGGAGCAAAGAGGCGCCGGCGATACAAGCGGCAAAAGACTCCTTGGCATTCAACGCAATGTATCGCCAGGGCATCGCTCTGGCACAAGAAAAGATTCCGCTGTAGAACATAGCAAGAAATTTGACTGTTTATTGGGGCTGAATGACTACTTGTTGTCATTTAGCGCAAGCTGACCGATGCGATCGTAGGCACATCAGGAGGTTTTTATGAGTCTTTGGCCGAAAGTGCGAGAAGAGCTCAATGCGATGGTCAACCGTCATTTCGACACACCGGAGTACCACCAGTTGTTCGGAGTAAAGCTGACGCCGGCAAGAAAGACGATTTGGGACATGCACTATCCGCACTATATCAAGAGCCGGCGCGACTGCTGGGGCGCCGCGGCGGTGCACGCGCCGCTCGACGTGAAGCGCGCGATCTGGGAACACGAAAAAGATGAATTGATCTTCGACAAGCGCATGGGCTCGGCCCATCTCACCGATGAGCAAATGGCGGCTGCTGCGGCGGAAGCGAGCTTGCTGCCGGGAGTGCGCGCCGCGCTCATGGCTTGGATGTTTCTTTCCACGACGCGCCCCTGGATCGAAGCCTTGACGGTGAATCATATCACCGAGCGCAAGAACAATCCGGCGATCGTCAAAGGCGGCGGTTTCACCGCGCGCTTCGCGCACAAGCAGGTCGCCGATCAGGGCGGTACCATCGAAGGCCTCGACATCAACACCAAAGTGCATATGGTCGCGGATGAGGATCATTCGGACATGTTCGAGCCGATTTACGACCGTCATATTATTGATGAGCGGACGGCTGAAGCGGTGATTCGCGCCGCTCAGGACAGCCTCGCGGTCGACCGCGCTTATCGCAGCGCTCTCGCCACCGCCATGGCGCAAATTGCCGAGTCCGCGGCGGCGTAGGGCGCGATCTGCGGTCTGTTAGGAGGCTGCTTTTTTGTCATTTCGACCGTCGGGAGAAATCTGGATCCCTCACATACGTTCGGGATGACAAAACGGAATCCTGGGGTGCCGCACAATCACGGCGTGAAATGAGGATGCTTCTCTGCGGTAGCGTCTTTCTTTTGCTCGATGCGCGGAACTTCACTCGCGGAATGTGACCGGCGGAGGCTGGTTCAACGTCCAGGAAAATTATGGAAATCAAATACGGCTTGATCAGCTCGGATTCGCACGGGCAACTGGATCGCAACGCGTATAGCAGCCGGATGTCCCAAAGCAAGTGGGGTGAGCGCATTCCTCACGTCATTGAAGTGCGCGACGAAAAATATACCGAGCCCGTGGAGCGATGGATCGTCAATGGCGAGATCCAAGGCGGTAACGTTTGCAACTGTCCCACAGCGATGTCCAACCGCAGCTACTATCCGCAGCGTTGGGAGGAAGTGCCGCTGGAAGTTTATCTACCGACAGAGCGCGCGAAAGCCTTGGATCGGGATCGCGTCGATGCCGAAGTGTTGTTTCCCAACGGACCGGGCGGGACTTTTTTTTACAATGACGCCGAGTTCGAGCTTGCCTGCGTGCGGGCGTACAACGACGCTTTAGCCGAGTTTCGCCAGGTTAGCGAACGATTCATTCCGCTCGCGGTGATTCCATTCATGAGCCCGATCGAGACCATCATCGGTGAGGTGGAGCGTGCGGTCAAAGCAGGTCATCTTGGCATCAACATGTTAGCCGACCCGAGTGTAGCGGTGAACGGATTGAAGCATCTCGGTGATTGTTTTTGGGAGCCGCTATGGGCGGCTTGCCAAGAGCTCGGCGTCGGCGTTCATCTCCATGCCTCCGCGGGGCTTGCTGGCAAGCTCTCGTTGCCGCGATGGCAAGGCTTTAGCACGCGTCAAGCGCACTGCGTCTCGACCTTGCGCAACTTCTGCACGGCCACCCAATTCGTCCCCTATTTGATTTTTTCCGGCATGCTGGAAAGATTTCCGCGACTCAATTGGGTTTTCGCCGAGACCGGGCTTGGATGGGTAAGCTCGGTGCTCGAGGCGTGTGATTGTGAGTGGGAGAAGCGTCGTCTTTGGAAGGACGGGATCATTACACGGCCGAGCGATCTATTCCGCCGTCAGATTTATGTGGATTTCTGGTTTGAGACCGTCGGTATCGAATTGCGCGACTGCATCGGGGTCGACAACATTCTTTGGGAATCCGATTTTCCGCACATCACTTCCACCTATCCGCATTCCTGGAACGCAGTGGAGCACTCATTGGCCGGTGTCTGCGATGCCGACCGGGAAAAAATGCTTTATCGCAACGCGGCGAGACTTTACCGGCTGGTTTAGTATTCGCAAAAAAATGGAACTTAAGCACGGCTTAATCAGCGCCGATGATCACGTGCAGGAGCATCCGGACGTCTGGACATCTCGGATGTCGCACGCCAAGTGGGGCGACAGAATTCCGCATCTCGCGCACATGGACGACGGTAGCGAGGAGTGGATGATCGAAGGCTGGCGCATTCCTTTCTCGGGCGTCGCTCTTGCGGGCGCCGCGATGCCTGAGCGGGGTCAAGAGCCGAAGCGCTGGAGCGAAGTGCCGCGCGCGGTTTTCAGTCCGGCGGAACGACTAAAGACGATGGATATCGACGGCATCGACTACTCGGTTTTGTACCCCAGTGTCAGCGGAGTTGCAGGGCAAAATTTCGGCAATGCAGTCGATCCGGATTTCGAAATCGCCTGCGTGCAAGCATACAACGACTGGTTGATCGAAGAATGGGCGGGAGCGAGCCCGCGCTTTGTGCCGCAATGCATCGTCCCGATCTGGCCCATGGATTCGACCGTTGCGGAAATCAACCGAGCGGTAAAAAAAGGCCACAAAGGGGTTATTTATCCAGCATCACCCATGGAGCTTCGAGGCGTGCCGCATCTTAACGAGCCGGCCTACGATCCGCTCTGGGCAACGTGCCAAGACCTGGGTGTGCCGCTTTGTTTTCATGCCGGCGGCTCGGTGAAGATTCAGATGTCGCCGGGAGGCGCATTCAAGCCTGCCGTCGCAGCGGCCTTCGGCGATGTGGTGCGTTCGGTCAGCTCGATCGCGGTGGTGGCGAATTTTCTGCTCGCCCGCGTGCTCGATCGCTTCCCGCGGCTGAAAATCGTGTTCGCGGAAAGCTCGATCGGTTGGGGCGCCTATGAGCTCGAATATGCCGACTATCAGTCCGCGGCCGATGGCTTACCCTCCATGGGCTATACTTTGAAGCCATCGGAATTGTTTCAGCGGCAATGTTACTTCACCTGCTGGTACGATCGGATGAGTTTTCGGGCGCGCCGTCATCTCGGCATCGGCAATATTTTGTGGTCGAGCCATTTTCCGCTGGCGAGTTCGACCTGGCCGGACACACGCCGGCACCTGGAAAGTGCCTTAGCGGATGTGCCGGAGGAGGAGAAAAGACAGATTCAGTGGGAGAACGCGGCGAAACTGTATCGACTCTAGAATACAAGTACTAAACGCTTGAGCGTTAGCAAAATCTCAAAAAGACGGGCTCCCGCAAAGACGCAAAGCGCGCGATGAAACAAAATTCGAAGCACGAAATCCGAAACAAATTCAAATGACCGAAAAAGCCAAAATTTAAAACCAATTAAATCAATTGCTCGGGTTTTTGAGAGTTTCTTGTTTTTGTTTCGGATTTCGATATTCGGATTTATTAAGATCGTTTTTTATGACTCAAGTGCATGAAAAGGAGGTTTGAAATGCGGCCAAAGGTTCGTCATGTTGCAGTGATGACAAAGAACCGCGAAAAGATGGTTGAGTTTTACCAGAAGATCTTCGGCCTCGAGCCCAAGCGTGGTTTTGGCGGTGCGGTCTACATGTCCGACGGCGATGTCAATATCGCGCTCATCGAAGTGAAGCGCGAAGATCAGAAGGAAGGCATCAATCATTTCGGTTTTGAAGTGGACGACCTCGACGATATCAAGCGCCGCCTGCAAGAAGCGGGTTTCAATTCTGAAATCGACTCGAAATCGGACAAAGACTCGGATCATCGCATCCAAGATCCTGATGGACACTGGGTCGACATGGCGGTTCACCGCCGTTGGCCGAAGTAGCACCGTCGCAAAACCGTAAATAGTGAGAAGTGAGGCGTCAGGAGTTTAGAACGGACTCGTGAGAAAACGTGAATGCACGACTACTGAATTCGGGGTTTTCATGAAGCTTGTTCGATGGATTCCGTTGCTGGGTTTGCTTGCAGCGACCGCGATGCCCGTCTCCGGACATTCTCAAGAAAATCAAGCGCAAAAAATCGACGGGGCGCGCAAAGAAGGCGAGTTGGTCTGGTACACCACCATGAGCTCGGATCAGAGCAACGCTTTTATGGCGCGTTTTCAGCAGAAATATCCATTTCTCAAACCGTCAGTTATCCGCCTGGGCGGGAGCGCATTGTTGAACCGGATTCTGACCGAAGCGAAAGCCGGAAAAAACTTTTTTGACGTGGCGCACGGCACCGGCGAGATCGTTTTGCCGTTGATGGAGATGAATCTCTTGGCGCCTTATCTGTCGCCCGAGCGCAAAATGATCCCTGACGATTTAAAAGACAAGAAAGGCTTCTGGACATCGGTTTACGTCAATTCCGTGGTGCTCGGGTACAACACCAATCTGGTCAAGGGACTGCCGATTCCGCGCACCTACAACGACTTATTGCAGCCGCGCTGGAAGGGCCGAAAAATTTCTGTCGACGATACCTATGCGACGTTCCTTCAAGGACTGATCTCCGCATGGGGCAAAGAGAAGGCAGTCGATTATTTGAAAAAATTGGCGGAGCAGGAGCCGGTGGTCATGCGCGGCAGCACGGTGCGCGTCCAGCTCGCAGCGGCGGGCGAGTTTCCGCTGGTCATCGCCTACGCAAATATCATCCAATATCTCGCTGAAAAGGGCGCGCCGGTGGATTGGGTGCCGCTCGAACCGGCCGTCATTTCCGTCAATACCGTGATGGCTGGGGCCAAGGCGATTCATCCGAACGCGGCCAGACTGTTCATTGACTTTACGCTCTCCAAAGAAGGACAGGAAAAACTTTGGGATTTCCAGCGAATTCCATCACGCAGCGATGTGGAACCGAAGCCGGCGCGGTTGTTTCGCGGTTACAAGCGCTACGTGGTCCATCCAGAGGAAATGCAAAACCTCGATGAGACGGCGAAGCTCTATTCGCAGATTCTGAAAACCCGATAGCAGCCCGCCGCGGGTCGTTCGAGAGCAAATCGGCGATGTTCTGATGGCAGAAAGATTTTCGGTAATCGCAAAAAACGGCATGGTGGCGTCTAGCCAGCCGCTGGCGACGCTGGCCGGCGTGCAAATTCTTGCCAATGGTGGCAACGCCATCGACGCGGCGGTCGCAACGGCGGCGGTGTTGGGCGTCGTCGAGCCTTCGTCGATTGGCATTGGCAGCGACGCGTTCTGTCTCTTTTATTCGGCCAAAGAAAAGAAGATCAAAGCACTCGATGCCAGCGGCAGATCACCTTATGCGGCGAGCGTGGAGTTTTGCCGCCGTAGCGGTTTTACAGAAATGCCGCAGCGCGGCATTCACTCGGTTACCGTTCCCGGCGCTGTGCACGGTTGGGCGACGTTGTTGAATTTCTTCGGCAAGAAAAAACTCGATGATGTGCTGCAATCGGCGATTGGTTATGCCGAAGAAGGTTTTCCTGTGGCGGAGCTCACAGCGGAGCAGTGGAAGGAGTCCGAAGCGCGATTGAAAGCAGATCCAGGCGCGGCGATGAATTATTTGATCGACGGCCGGACGCCCAAAGCCGGCGAGATTTTCAGAAATCCGCGCATGGCGGCGGCGCTGAACCGCATTGCGGCGGAAGGGCCGGATTATTTTTACCGAGGCGAGATCGCCAAAAAACTCGTTCAGTGTTCAGAACGGCTCGGCGGAGTTTTCACGCTTCGAGATTTCGCCGAGCACCGCTCCGATTGGGCCGAGCCGATCACCGCGTGCTATCGCGGCTATAATATTTACGAGATGCCGCCGGCCACGCAAGGCTTCGTAGCGCTGGAGATGCTGAAAATTCTCGAGGACTTCGATTTGAAAGCCGCCGGTGCGCAAAGCGCCGATGCTTTACATTTTATGATCGAGGCGAAAAAGCTGGCGTTTTGCGACCGCGACGCCCATCTCGCGGATCGCGACTTCATGAGGGTTCCGGCGGAAAGTCTTTTGTCGTCAAAGCGGATCGAGGCGCAGCGCCGCCAAATTGATATCACCAGAGCCGCTAGTGCGTACACGCAAGTGGCTGCGGGAACAGATACCGAATATGTTGCGGCGGCGGACGGCGAAGGGAATCTGGTTTCGTTCATTCAAAGCAACTTCATGGGGTTCGGTTCGGGCGTCGTCGAGCCTGATACGGCGATTATTTTACAGAACCGCGGACATCTCTTCTCGCTGCAAGAAAATCATCCGAACTGTATCGGTCCGCACAAACGCTGTATGCATACTCTGATGCCCGGCCTAATGATGCGCGCAGGCAAGCCGCACGCCGCGCTCGGCTTGAAAGGGGGGCATGTGCAGCCGCAAGTGCAGGTACAGATCATCTCCAATCTCGTCGATTTCGGCATGACGCCACAGGAAGCGATCTCCGCGCCGCGATTCAATCACATCGAAGGTACAAAAGTCGGTTTGGAGCCGGAGGTTGTTCCCGAAGTGAAAGATGAATTGCGGCGCCGCGGCCACCAAATCGTCGGCGGGAATCCGGAGAGCTTTGGCGGTGCTCACGCAATTGTTATCGACGCGGCTTCCGGCGCTTTCGTCGGCGGCTCCGATCCTCGAAAGGGCGGCTGTGCGCTGGGGTTCTGAAGGTTGTTCCAGCCGTTCAAATCGTTCGAAACGTTCGAAAGAAGCCCGCAAATTATTGCGGTCATCTGTGCCATCCGGGTACGGATGGGGAAAGGATCTGTCAGTTCTTTCGAGATGACAGCGTGTATATCTGTCATTTCGAGCAGGGCGAGAAATCTTTCTTAACTTTCCGGGTTTTCGCCGCAACATCATTTCGATTTTTTCCCGTTCTTCTCGGTTCTCGTGCCGCTGGTTTTCTGGTTTGAAATCGCATATCACCATCTACGACAAATTTGGTTAGGAGTTATGGATGGGTTACTTCAAGGATCTGCGAGAGCACCTTGCGGCATTGGATCAAGCGGGACTGCTGGTCAAGATCGACGAGCAGATCAACAAAGATACGGAACTGATGCCGCTTGTGCGCTGGCAATTCCGCGGGCTCTCTGAGGAAGAGCGGCGGGCGTTTATGTTTACCAACGTCGTCGATGCCAAAGGGCGCAAGTATGACATTCCGGTGGTGGTCGGCACCCTCGCCGCATCGCGGCAAATTTACGGTTTCGGCCTGCAGTGCAAACCGGAAGAAATCGTCGATCGCTGGAACCGAGCCCAAGGTCAGCCGATTGCGCCGCAGATTGTCGAGGCTGCTCCGGTACATGAAATTGTTTATCAGGGTTCGTCGCTGCTGGAGAAGGGCGGCTTGGGAGAATTTCCGATTCCGATCTCGACGCCGGGCTATGATTGCGCGCCGTTCACCACCGCATCCCATTGGTTCACGAAAGATCCCGAAACCGGCATCATCAATATCGGCAATTACCGCGGCCATGTGAAAAGCCCGACCCGGACCGGCGTGTTCTTGAGCTCGAGTAATCACGGCGGATATCACTGGCGCAAATGTCAGGAGCGCGGCATCCCGCTGCAAGCGGCGCTCGTCATCGGCGCACCGCCGTGCGTGGCCTATACTGCGCCATCGCGAATTCCTTTCAGTGTGAGCGAACTCGATGTCGCGGGCGGTCTCGCGGGTGCTCCAATCGAAGTTGTGAAGTGCAAAACTCATGACCTGCTTGTGCCTGCTCATGCCGAGATCGTCATCGAGGGGGAAATTTCGACCGATTTTCTCGAGCCCGAAGCGCCGTTCGGTGAATCGACAGGTTACATTGCCGAGCGCCTGCTCAATCCATTTTTCGAGGTGAAATGCATCACACATAGAAAAAATCCGATTCTGGCCACGATCATCAGCCAGATGCCACCGAGCGAATCGAGCGTCATGCGGCAAGTCGCGGCGGAAGGAAATTATCTCAGGTTCCTTAAAGACCAGTGCAACATTCCCGGCATTCTCGAGGTGGCGTTTCACAGCATCGCCGTGCGCCAGATTTGCGTCATCAAGATGAAAAAAATCAACCAGGCGCACGTCTGGCAGGCGCTGCACAGTATGGTTGGCTATAACCCCGCCACGGGCAAGATGGTCATTGCAGTGGACGACGACATCAACCCGCGCAATCTCGACGCGCTGTTTTGGGCGATGGCCTTCCGCATGCAACCGCACCGTGACGTGCTGATCATTCGCAATCGCACGCCGCAAATGGACCCGTCGGTTTTTCCACCAGGCAGCGAAGGCGGTCATTCTCTCGACGAGATCGCCGGTGCTTCGGCCATGCTGATCGACGCCACACGGAAATGGGATTACCCGCCGGTATCGCTGCCGAAGAAAGAGTACATGGAGCGCGCCAGGCAGCTTTGGGAACGCCTCGAGTTGCCGAAGCTCAAACCGCAGGATCCGTGGTTCGGCTACAACCTCGGTGTATGGTCCGAAGAAGACGAGGCTGAGGCGGAACTTGCGGTCAAAGGGGAGCACTATCGAACCGGCGAGAAGCGGTTGCAGCAACGAGTGAGAGTGAAGAAAGGCTAACGGAAAAATGCGTTCAAATCGTTCAAGCCGTTCAAAACGTTCAATTCGTTTGGGCGATGCATCGCCGCGCCTACGGCGCACCTGTAGAAAATTATACGTTTCAGCGCGGCCCGAGTTCCTTCAAGGTTTCCTCCACTAGGGACGAATCGACCACCATCTGAGGCGTGATTGTCGGCGGAATCTGCTTTGCATCTTTTTCAATCTGTAACAGGATGTCGACGCCGTCGAGTGGCATTCGGCCATCTCCGCTAAAGGCATTCACGACCACGTCGTACGATTCGCGCGCCAGCTTTTCATCCATGCTGAAGCGCTTGCGGATGACTTCGGCGGTTCCCACCGCATTACTCTGAATATATCGCAGGGCTTCGATTTCAGCGCGCAGTATCCTTTTGACCTGAGCGCGATTGCTCTTGATGCGCTCGATGGTGGCGCCCAGGCCGGAAAATGGAATCACGACGTGATCCGCGGTGTTGGCGAGGAGCGGGTACCCTTCGCGCTTGAGTTGCACGGAAAAAGGCGGCGCGATGGAGATCGAGTCCACTCGGCCAAATTTGAAAGCATCGTACATCACCTTCTCGTCGCCGATGGCGAGGAACTTGATGTCCCTGTCGGGATCCAAACCGAATTGTTTTAGAGTGATGCGCGTGCTGATTTGGTTGGTGCCGCCGATCGAGGCGACTCCGATTACCGTGCCTCTCAGATCTTTTATGCTCTTGTACTTCATCTGCGCGACAATGCTGAAGAAAGGCGCTTTAATGCCCGTTGAGATTGCGCGCACCGGCAAATTCCTCGCCGCCGACCGAATGACGGAGCCGATCAGCTCGACGTAATCGATATCGCCGCTGATCAGCGCCGCCATGGCGACGTTCGGGCGCATTTGGATCAGCTCGACGTCGCTGCCGTTTTTGAGATAAAGGCCGCGGTCTTTGGCCACGAACGGAACGAGAAATGCGAGAGAGCTCGTGGCGACGGCGATGCGAATTTTCTCGGGGCTCGGTTTCTCCTGCGCCGGGAGCAGGTTCACCCAAATCATCATCAATGCCGTCAACAGCCAAATGACTATTGACTTATTTATCTGTTCCGCCATTCGGAAACCTCATGTTGTGAAGAGCGCTTCTAGTTGGTAGAGGGATTTAATCACGAACCAATTATTATGTGACTGACGCGTTTGACTCAACAGCAATCTGACAGGAAAAGATTCCTCGCGTCGCTCGGGATGGACAGAGCATCTGAATCACGACAGGGGAAGAGTTCAACTCGATGAGGTTTGACGCGAGCTTGCTCGTGCACAAGTTAGAGCAGATACCGGCGTTGGCGCGCTTCGCCGATGACGCGGGATTCGACGGCATCTGGACTTTCGAAACGGCGCACGAGCCGTTCTTGCCCCTCGTGCTCGCCGCCGAGCACAGCTCTCGCCTGAGCCTGGGAACAAGCATCGCTGTGGCATTCCCGCGCAGTCCGACGATCTTGGCGCAGATCGCCTGGGATCTCGCCCGATACTCTAAAGGGAGATTCATTCTCGGTCTCGGCACCCAAGTGAAAGGGCACAACGAGCGGCGTTTCGGTGTGAAATGGGAAAAGCCGGTGGAAAAAATTCGCGAAGTCATTCTTGCGATTAGAGCGATTTGGGATTGCTGGGAGCATCGCACGCCGCTGAATTTTCGCGGCGAGTTCTTCAAGCTCACGCTCATGACGCCATTTTTCAGCCCGGAGCCGCACGACTATCACCGCATTCCAATTTTTGTCGCTGGGGTGAATCGGCGCATGTGCCAGCTCGCCGGCGAAATGTGCGAAGGCTTTCACGCGCATCCGCTCCATAGCGTCCGTTATCTGCGCGAGCGTGTGCTGCCGAACATCGAAGTCGGTCTGACACAGAGCGGACGAGAGCGAAAATCGATCGAGCTGTCGAGTAGTATTTTTGTTGTTCCCACGGACGATCCGAAGGCGGCGGCGTACGAGTCGGAAATTCGCGAGCAGATTTCTTTTTACGCCAGCACGCCACCCTACCGGCCGGTGTTCGATTTAGAAGGGTGGGGCGAAATAGCGGATCGGCTCAAGGAATTAGCGGCGCGGGGCCAGTGGAACGAAATGCCGAACCTGATCAACGACGAAATACTCGAACGGTTCGCCGTGCGCGGTACGTGGGCCGAGTTGCCGGACAAGGTTATAAAAAAATACGATGGACTGTTGGATCGCGTAAGCTATTACTTCCCGCTCATCCCGGGCGAAAATGAATCCAAATGGCGCGCCACCGTTAAGGGGTTCAAAGGGTAAAGATTACTCTCGCATTTGTGAACGCTAACCCCGCCTTAGTTCTGGCTGGGCAAGTCTCTCAACCGAAAGCGTACTGGGAGCGCTGGTTTGATTCGCGGCATCGGTTCTGGCTATGATTTCCCAATAAATGGCGCAGACGTTCTTCAAAGTATTGGCGCCTCGCGAGGCGCTGAGTGTGCTTTTGACCGTGAACCCGGTCGGGACCGAGCAGATTCCTTCGGTGCGCGCCCGCGCGCGCGTGCTTGCCGATGAGCTTCGCTCAGCGGTCGATCTACCGCACTTCCATC
>DATBEY010000224.1:0-8291 GCA_036558765.1 Binatia bacterium
CGCGCGTAAAGCGCCAGTTTGACCGTACTGCCGACGATAAAAAAAGTGGCCAGGAAAAACACCCCAGCGACGATCCATTTGGCCCACGCGATAGCGAGCACCGTCAAGCCGAGTCGTTCCACCCATTGCTGCGGGTATTCAACGCTGGCGATCTCCTTTTCACCTCTGAGCCGCTGCGCCACTTGTTCCAGCGTCGAACTATCGCGCTGACCTCGTTTCATTGTGATATCGATCGACGCCGGCAACACGTCATGGGGCAACCCATCGAGCAATCCCGACTGCGCACCCAATGCGCTTTGAAAGTCATTCCACGCTTGTGCCTGACTTGTATAGCGCACCCGCTCCACTTCGGGCAGAGTTTCCACGCGCTTCAACAGTCCCTCGAGTTCAGGCGGTTCGAGCGCACGGGCCAAATAGGCGGTGATGTGAATTTGATCGCCCCACGCGATCAGCAGCTGCTCCAAATTCGCCTGCAGCATCATGAAAGCGCCAAGCACGAACAGGGTCAAGGCCATCGTCAGCGACGTCAGCATGTGGCTCCAACATAGATGGCGCAAACTGCTTCGCATCTGTCGAAAGACCAACCCCAGAAACGAGAGTTTCACCAGGTATACTCCGGCATGGAGACGTTATCTGACGAAGCGTCAGTTATAAATCCGCGCTCAAGCTTGATCACGCGTGCCCCGTAACGCTGGATCAACGCGCGGTGATGGGTTGCGATCACCACTGTCGCGCCGCGATCACGGATCCTCACGAAAAGCTGCATGATGTCATGCGCGAGATCATCGTCAATATTGCCGGTGGGTTCGTCGGCAATCAGCAGCGCCGGATCATTGATCAGCGCGCGAGCGATGGCGACCCGTTGTTGCTCGCCGCCGGAGAGCATGAAAGGCTTGGCATCATACCGGTCCTTCAAACCAAGCTCTCTCAGCAGCTGGTAGGCTTTCACCCGGCTTTGTTTCTTTGAAGCTCCGAGCACCTGAGCCGCGAGCGCAACATTGTCGAGCACATTAAGAGCCGGCAAAAACCTGAATTCTTGAAAGATCAAACCCATTTTTCTTCTCAACCGAGCAACGCCGCGACTGCCTAACCGCGTCACGTCATGCCCATCCATCAGGATCTCTCCTTCGCTCGGATCGATCTCTCGAAATAGCAGCTTAAGAAGTGTTGATTTGCCGGCGCCGCTCGGACCGCAGATAAAAACCAACTCGCCTTTACTAATTTCCAAATTAATATCGGCCAAGGCGCGTTGCCGCGGCGGAAATGTTTTTGAGACGTGTCGCAGCTGGATCCTCAAGACTGTAAAATTCCCAGTGAGAATCGATATTTAAAAGCGGTTTTACCTTGACATGCGGGAGGGTGGTTGTTAGAGTCCCTGAAACTCCAGTTTCCTCGCTATTCTATAAAAGATGGACAGCCAACTTACAAGCACTCGGAGGAGAGAACCGATGCTGGAGCACATCCAGAAATTCCACGTCATTTTGATTAAGCCCTCTAAATACGATGATGACGGTTATGTGATTCGCTTTTGGAAAGGCGTGCTGCCGAGTAATACGCTTAACGTGTTGCACGGGCTCACTGAAGATCTTCGACAGCGGCACGTTTTCGGCGAACTGCCGATCGAAGTGACCACCTTCGATGAAACCGCGGAAAAAATTCCGCTGGCAAAGATTGTCCGTTGGAGTAAAACTCCGGGCGTTAAACTGCTGGTGTGTCTTGTCGGCGTCCAGACTAACCAATTTCCTCGCGCCCTGGATATGGCGAGATTTTTTAAGCGGCACGGACTTCCGGTCATCGTCGGCGGGTTTCATACCAGCGGCACGATCAATATGCTCGGTGATCAGGAACCCGATATTCAACAGCTTTATCGGGAAGAGATCTGCATGGTATCGGGAGAGGTGGAGGGAAAATGGGAAGGCATACTCGGCGATTTTCTGCACGACCGGCTGAAGCCGCTTTATAGCTTCGCCCAGGATTTGCAAAATCTCGTCGACATCGAGGAAGCGCCACTGCCGCAAACCAGCGCGAAGACCATGAAGCACTTCGCCTATCCGAGTTTCGCGACGGCGGATACCTCTCGCGGCTGCCCGTTCGCCTGTACCTTCTGCACGATCATCAATGTTCAGGGAAGAAAAATGCGCGAGCGCAGTCCCCAAAGCATCGCCGCGATGATGCGCCGCAATTATCTCGACCACGGTCTGTCGTTTTACTTCTTTACCGATGATAATTTCGCGCGCAAAAAACTCTGGCGCGAAACTTTCGAGGAAATTATTAAGCTTCGCGAAGAAGGGCTCGATGTGTCGTTCATGATGCAGGTGGACTTGGCGAAGAAGCCGAAGGATTTCGTCAGCCTAGCGGCCCGGGCGGGTTGCACCCAGGTTTTCATCGGGATGGAAAGCGTAAATCCGCAAAACCTCGAAGCCGAAGGCAAAAAACAAAACAAAGTCGACGAATACCGGACAATCATCAAAGAATGGCACGATGCCGGCGTGCTGGTGCATACGGGGTACATTATCGGGCTTCCCTGGGACTCCAAAGAACAGGTCGCGCAAGACATGCGGTTTCTGATCGACGAGGTCGGTCCCGATCAGGCGTCGTTCTTCATGCTGACGCCGCTTCCCGGCTCCCATGACCATCGCGAAATGAAGAAACGCGGTGAGTGGATGGATCCCGATTTTAACAAGCGGGATTCTTTCCACGCCACCATCAAACACCCGCTCATGAGCGCCGAAGAGTGGACCGAAGCGTATGAGAATGCATGGACGACATTCTATAGCAAAGAAAACATGATCCGGAACCTCGCCCGCTGGGTGGATCGGCCAAAAAACTACTGGAACCTGATGTCGATCTTTTTCTGGTATAAGAATGCCGCGCTGATTGAGAAGCAGCATCCAATGATTGCCGGTTTTTTTCGTTTGAAAGATCGTAAAAACCGCCGACCCGGCTTTGCCGTTGATCCGGTTCCCGTGCACCTCTGGAAACGCGCCAAGGAAGTCAGCCGGCTGCTTATCACCTGGGCCAAGTTTGTCAAGGAAATGGAAGAAGTCTGGCTGCAAACGCGGAAAAAAACCGAAACCGAAGAGCGCTGGCTCGAACAGATTCAAAAAATTCAATCCGACATTTGGCAGTCTTTGCGCATCGGCGAGATTCAAAAGATCTACAATAACGCCAAAGAAACGTTACCTGAGCGGGCGCGTGCTTTGCTTGATCCATTAGAAGATCTCTCGTCGCGAGTGGTTTACAGCCGGAATGATTTGAACCGGTTCCTCAGGCAATGGGATGCGTTGCGTTTAAAAATCCAGGAATTGCGCCCGCGCGAAGGCGAAGCGGTGCGGCGGCTCTTGGACGAAATCCACCACATTCAGGGCAGCATACGGTTCGGCGATCACATCCACGAATGGCAAGAAGCGTACGGTCGGTTACGCGAGAATTTGCCCGCTAGACCCCAATTGAGCTTCATCACCTTCGACGCCATCAACCATCGCGTGGTCTACTCGCGCCAGGGACTGCAGCGCATGTGGTCGGAGAGCCTGCGTAACATGCGCCGTTTCAAGCTGTCGAAGATTCACCCGTGGCGCTGCGTGACGGCCATGGCCAAGGAATTTTCACTAACCACTTCTTTTGCCAGTAGCTTTCTCCAGTTTTCTAAGCAATCGGACTCTGAATTCGGCCCGGGCTAGTGCAGTAAACGGGGTTGTTTTTCAAGGTCGGCGATCTGCTCGCGCACGATCTCCGCATCGTGCGCATTGGGCGCCAGCCGGAGATATGCGTCGAAGTCTTCGTGCGCTTGTCTGAAACATCCCATGTGCAGATAGAGGGAGCCACGATCGCGGATGTCCTCCGCTCCGGCCGGATCCAGAATGATCAAATGATCGAATATTGACAGCGCTTCGGTAACCGAGTTATTTCTCAGGTAAATCGCTTTCAGGTTGGCCAGCATCCGTTTCAAGATTTGTTTTTTGCCCACCGCTTGGAGAAATTGCGGTCTAAGCGCAACTTTTCTGCCATATAGCTTCTCGAGCATCGGGCCGAGATCCTCGGTAATTTTGATCTTGCCCCGATGGAACGGATCAATAAAAATCGCCTCTTCTCCATCGCTACATTTAACGAGAAAGTGACCGGGAAAACCTATGCCTTCGACCGGCACAGAAGTTCGCCTTGCCACTTCCATATACAAGACGCACAGGCTGATCGGAATACCGATCTTTCGGTCCAGCACTTCGCTCAAAAAACTATTACGGGGATCGTAGTAATCGTCGCGGTTTCCGTCGAACCCGTGTTGGCGAAACAGCACGTGGTTCAATGCGGCCAGTGCATGATACACATCGCCCGCGGGATCGCGCCGATCAGCGACTTCCCGCGCGAACTGATCGATGCGCTGTAGATAGGCAGGGATATCGAGATGTGGATTTACACTTAAGCCGATGGTTAGCGCCGCATGGCCGAGATCGACCGCCTCTTCCGGACGGTCGACTGCGGCGCGAAATTCGCGGTAAAGATCCTGTGCCAATTCCCTTGCCCTTCAGCGTGGCTCGGCGATGACATCCACGAGGTAAGGCAGCTTTTTTTCTTTTACGTACTTGACGCCCCGTTCAATGGCGGGACGCAAATCGGCCGGATTCCGCACCGGCCCTTCACCGCTGACGCCAAAGGAGCGCGCCATGGTGGCAAAATCAATCGCCGGATCATCGACATGAGTGCCAATACCGGCGTTTTCCACCTGGCGTTTACGGAATTTCGCAACTTCGATCCCATGCTCTTCGGAGTTGTAGTAACTCTGGTTATTGTGCATCACCATGAGCAACGGAATGCGGTGCTTCGCCGCGGTCCAAAGCGCGCTGGAAGTCATCAACATGTCACCGTCGGACTGAATCGCGACGGCGAGCTTGCCGGTATCCTTGAGCGCCAAAGCCGCACCGATAGATGCACCGGGACCGTAGCCCAACCCCGCGCCACCGCTACCGCCGAGAGATTGGTTGGGTTTCGTGAAATCCCACAATCGGCGGGTCCAGCCGTTCGAAGTTCCATTGACCAGGACCCAGTCCTCACGCTTCACTGCTTCGCCGATTTCCAATCCCAACCATGCCGTAGAAATTTCTTTTTGCGCTCCCTTGGCCTCGGCATCGGCACGCCACTTGGCGCGACGGGCCTTGTGTTTTTCGGAGAGCTCTTGCCGGCGCGTTTCAAATGCGTTCTTCTTCTTATCATCGTTGCCGACCAGTTCGCGGCACAGGCGCGTCAACTCCGGTACCGCCACCGCGGTATCCGCGCTCATCGGAACATCGATGGGCTGCAACGCTTGGTAATCGTTCGCCCACGAATGAACCAGCATGTCATTCATCGAAATGCTAGCAATTTTCACCGACGGCGAAGTCACGTACTCACAGTTGCGCGTCTGCTTGCTCACGGTCGTCAATGAGCCGAACAAGTCGGGCACATCGAGAGCTAAAATAAAGTCTGCTCGTTGGAGAATTTCACGGGCGCCATCGGTCACGTCTAACGAATGCGTCGATGGGAAGTTAAAACGTCCCCCTTTGTCGACCACTGGAACCGCGAGCAGTTCCGCGAGCTCGATCAACGCCGGCACCGTTTTGGGATTGCGCCCAAGGGTATCGGCGATGATCAAGGGAGTCTGCGCATTGACCAGCATTTCCGCCGCGCGCCGCAGCGCCTCGAGGTTCGCCTGCATCGGCGCGGGAGCCGCGTAACGATTGACGTCGGGAATATCGAAGGGAGCGGTGAGCGCGTCTTCCTGAATATCAGCGTCATAATTGATGTAAACGGGCGCCGTCGGCTCGGTCGTGGCGATGCGATATCCCCGGATAAACGAATCCGGCACATCGGCCAAGGAATACGGCTGGTCGTCCCATTTCGTGTAGTCGCGCACCTGGTTGCCTTGCACCAGAGCCGTATGGATCCAATCGATGCGCGGCCGACGCCGCTTCGAATTCATCGGCCCCGTGCCGCCGAGCACCATCATCGGCACTCGATCGATGTAGGCGTTGAAGATCGCCATACTCGCATGCTGCAAACCGACCATGTTATGCACGATTGCGATCATCGGTTTGTTTTTCGCTTTGGCGTAGCCATGCGCCACCGCGACGGAAATCTCTTCGTGATGGCAAAAAATCACTTCCGGCTTATAGTTGCCACCGTAATTGACGATAGAGTCATGAATGCCGCGAAAGGTCGCGCCGGGGTTAAACGCAGTGTATTCAATATCAAACGCCTTCATTAAATCGACTACGACATCCGAGCCGTACTGAGGCTGTTTTTTTTCCACACGGGACACGGGTTAATCCTCCCTCAATTTCATGTTCTGCAATGCATACCAACAATCCAGATTGATGGCCAGAGCTCGGTTAGGAATTCTCTTTTTCCGGCGCGTTGCGGAGTAATCCCATGTCGTAGAAGCGCTCCAGGGTTTCGAAGAGCTCGCCTTCTCGTGCGCCGCTGGCGGATGCTTCGCGGCGCGGCAACGCGGCGATCGCCTCGAGCACTTTTTGCGCCGCCGGCGCCATAAAAGATCTCATGCCGAAATGATTGAAGGTCCGCTTAAGCTCGTCCATTTCCTCGGCGCGCCGACCGGCATGAATGCGCAAACCGACAATGCTCGAAGAAACTTTATCCAACAAACCGGGAAAGCTCTCATCATACTGCGCGCGAATCTCCTGTAGTAAGCCGAAGCGCCGCGCGCCCATCAAAAGCTCACAGAAAAGGCCCTGCAGCCCCTTTGTCAGTCCGGCGTAAACCACCTTAAACGCGGAAGCCTGACTCGTGCTCGCGCCGAGGACCTTGACTGGAATATTGAATTTTTCCAGAATCTGCATGCGCCTCGCTTCCGGCCCGGAAACATAGACAATCGTGCCCTTTCCCATTCTTGCCGCAGAGCCAATGATGCACCCATCGACGAAGCTTACCCCTGCCGGCTGCAAGTTCTTGGCGATCTCCTCTGCGGTCATCGGCGAAATCGCATTCGCGTCGAGGAAGATAAGATCTTTTCGCCCGGCGGTTTTCACCGCCTCGGCGATTTTTCTTGCGACGTCGATCGCCGCCGACGGCACCACAATCGAAACGATCAAGTCAGCTTGGTTGACCAGATCTGCCATTGAACCCACTGACTTGACCCCGGCGTTTTCGCCGCGTTTGCGGCTCACCTCACCGCGATCCTTGTCGTACGTTAAGACATCCACTCCATGGCCCTTGAGCAGCTTGGCCCAATGAAAACCCATTTCACCGATGCTCATGATAGCGATTTTTTCGAAAGCCACTATTTTCTCCTTCTTTACAGTTCGTTAACGCAGCGATCTCCACGCGAAAATTTTCTATGTCACAATGGCAGCTCTTTTTAAACCTGGAGCAACGATCAGAGCCAGCCCTCTTTTTCGAGTTTTTCACTACCGAGTCGTCCACCAGATCTTCCGCTTTGCGGCGCCGATTTTTTCATTGCCCGCACCGAGGAGCCGAATGAGTTTCGAATCTCATCAACGGTTACACAGCATCCGCAGTCCCGCTCAACACACCCAAAAGCAATCGCCAATACCAAAAGTAGTAGGTTTGCAGGCGTGTTATTCGCCTTCAGTATCCAAAGCGGCTTTGAGACGGCGCTGGCGCACCGCCTGCGCTAAAGACTCCAAAACGGCGCGGCTTTCCTCCCATCCAGCACACGCATCGGTAATGCTTACGCCATACATCAAGGGCTTACCGGCGAGCAAATCCTGCCGCCCGGCTTTCAAATGACTTTCCATCATCACGCCAAAGATCGTTTCGTCACCGCCCGCAACCTGTGCCGCGACATCCTGTGCGACAACGATTTGATGCTGGGCATCCTTGCCGCTGTTACCGTGGCTGAAGTCGATCATCAAGCGCGCCGGGATTCCCGCCTGCGCGAGACTTCGTGCTGCAGCCGCGACGTTCTCGGCATCATAGTTCGGCTGCCTGCCACCACGTAAAATCACGTGACAATCCTCATTTCCCGTCGTGGAAGCAATGGCAGAGCGCCCGGCTTTGGTCACTGCCATGAAATGATGCGGTGCTTGAGCGGCGCGGATCGCATCGACGGCAATTCTGATATTCCCGTCCGTGCCGTTTTTGAATCCGACCGGGCACGACAAACCCGAAGCGAGCTCGCGATGCACTTGGCTTTCAGTCGTGCGCGCGCCGATCGCTCCCCATGCTACCAGATCGCTGATGTATTGCGGCGTAATCATGTCGAGGAATTCACATCCAACGGGCATTCCCAACTCGTTCAAGTCGCGCAGCAATCGGCGCGCAATTCGGAGTCCATCGTT
>DATBEY010000225.1:0-6552 GCA_036558765.1 Binatia bacterium
TTGCCTCACGCTTCATCCTGTCAAGCGCAAGACGAATGCCATTGAATACGCAAAGTGCCCGTTTTGAATCACGCTTTTTTTGCGGGCTTTGACTCCTTCGTTGCAGCTTTGAGAGAAGTAGGGAAAAAAATTTTCAATTACGCGAAATTATCTCACCGTAGCTTATGAATTGTTTTCCGGCACTGACAGCAGCTTCGAAGAAAATCTATTGAATCGCACCTGCTGAAAGAAGCTCCGGAAAATGGCATTATCGAGAGACCGATCCGAGCCCAATTAACAAGGCACGCAACCGAGTGAATCGCGCAACGCTATCTGCGGTTTCAGGAGTGGGTGGAAAAGGCCCCGCCTGTTTTCTCATTGAAGCAGGCGGTGTTCGCTTGCTTGTTGATCTCGGTTACGGTCCCCAGCCCGGGCTTTTTCCAAACGTCGACGGCCTTGGCAAAGTCGACGCGCTCTTGTTGAGCCACGGCCATAAAGATCACGCCGGTGGTCTGTCACTTCTGGAGAAGATCGGGAATCCGCCAATCTATGCTACGGAATTTGTCGTGCGCGGATTGCTGCCGACTCTTGAAACACGCATACTGCCGCTTCATGGGAGCGCCGATGTGCTCGGAGTGCCGATCCAAACAGGGCGCTCCGGCCATGCGCCGGGCGGGATCTGGATATGGTTTGCTATCGGCGACGGTCTTCTCTATATGGGCGATCATTGCAGCGCCTCGATACTTTACGCCTTCGACTCGCCTCCACCGGCGGCGACTTTAGTGCTCGATGGCTCCTACGGTTCTGATGATATTGCAGTTGCGGAACGCTTTAACAAATTCGATCGACTCTGCGAATCGCCAGGTGTGTTGTTGCCCGTGCCTGGGGATGGACGCGGTCCAGAGATCGCGCTTTATCTGCTACGGCAAGGTTGCAAGACGCTCCATACCGACGACGCGGTAAAGACAGCATTGAACGAAGTCGCAGAATATGGCGCGGCATCGTTGTGGAACGGGCTTGCGGGCGAGATTCGCCGGCTGGCAGATCGTGCTCCTCCGATCAGGGATTGTACGGGCGTAATGCTAGCGAGCCGCGCCGACGGCACAGCGGGAGAAGCCGCAGCCCTGATTGCGGCATGGGAAAATTTCCCCGAGCCCGAAATTATATTCACCGGCTATATTCCTGCCCGGACACCGGCGGAACGACTCGTGAAAAACGGTCGTGCCAGCTATCTCAGATGGAATGTTCATCCACGCTTGTCGGAGAACGCGGCACTGGTCGCGTCAGTAAAACCGCAGATCGTGGTGCCGGCGTTTTGCGAGCGCGAGCATCTCGGTGTATTAGCCGATGCATTCGCGCCGGCGCGGGTGAATCTCGCCAGCCCCCTGCCGCTATGAACCCTGCGGTCGTTATCCCGCTGTTCACTCGATCTTTTTATTTTTTGCGCCACGGTGAAACCGACAGCAATGTGCAAGGCATCATTGCCGGATCTCTAGACGTACCCCTCACGGAGCGAGGTTATGCTCAAGCACATGCGGCGGCCGGCTTGCTGCAGAATCGCGGGATTATGGAAATTTACTCGAGCGAGCTGCGCCGAGCGCGCGATACAGCAAGTTGCGTGGCCGAGTTGCTCAATGTCCCGGTCCACATGATCCCTGGATTGAGAGAACGCTGCTGGGGAGCGCTCGAGGGCGAGCGGCGTGAGCTTCGGGTGGCTGGAGTAACGCCCACTGGTGCTGAAACGCCTGAAGAGTTTTCGGAGCGTGTTGTAAAGGCCCTGGCGCAAATCAAGAGCCAAGGCATTCCTTTGATCGTGGCGCATTCCGGTGTCTTTCGTGAGCTATGCAAAATGCTCAATGTCGTCTGCCCGGCGGAGCGGATTGACAATGCGCGGCCAGTAAAGTGTGTCGCACCGGCTTCGGATCGTCCTCACTGGCGTTTAGAACTACTATGAAACCCGTTGTTTGCTGGTAAGCCATTTTTATTTTGCACTCATAGTGGATCTCGTTCAGTAGGGCTGCACATTAGTCAATGGCACCCGCGATGATAGGTGCATGAAAAGCCAAACCGATTTTAGAATAGATAGGGTCAGCAAAATTCTGCCTATAAACATCAAAAATCCGAGCATCTTAGCAAGTTTTCTTACAATGAATTTATTTGACGCAAATCAGTAGGGTGTTAGCGTCGGACGCCCGACAATGGCTATTTCCGCGCTAAGATCGCCGAAGAGAAGCTGATCGAGACCTCCGGCATCCCCTACACCATCATCCGCTCGACCCAGTTCATGGAATTCCTCGGTGGCATCGCCGCTGAAGCGACGAAGGGAAGCATCGTCAGGATTTCGTCCGGCCTGTTCCAGCCATCGCGGCGGACGACGTGGCGCTCGCGGCGCGGCGAAACGGCATCCTGCGTAGCATCTAATAGAGCGCGCAGTGAAGTTTCAATTCGCGTGGTCCTTCATTTAGCCGAAGGTTACCTGAACGGCAGGCTGGCCGTCCCAATCGAGGCGCACGACACGTAGGACTACATCCACAAGGATGTGATCACTACGGATGATTTTTGACTCATCAATCAGCAGGGATTCGGATTTTTTTTCAAGCAAACGCCGGATGCCGGCTTTGAGGATCGGCTGAATATCCGGATCGAAGAGTTCAAGGAACGACCGGCCGAGACACTCTTCGGGTCTCTGCATTCCAAAGAGGCTTAGTGTGGGTCGATTGGCGTAGGCGATTCGATCGTTGACGGTCACGCATATGGCGTCAGTCGTCCGCACATTCAGCTCTGTAGTGTGTTCTGAACTCGGGATACCGTTTGCATCCATAGGAACTTCCTTAACAGTTCCGTTGATGCCTCCTGCGGACGGCGCAAGTTTGCTGTTGGTTGCCACAAAACCTTCAGCGAAATTCCGGTGGTAGGTTGCCCCCGACGTGATCCGAGCATTAAACCGAAATGTGTGTTTTCGCTCGGGATGCCCTGGCCGGAGAAACTCCTGGTGTCCTCCTAACATTCATCAGCAAGACCTTTCGAAGCTCGAACTCGATCAACCTATTTGATGCACATTGACGCCGCTATCGGGCTTTCCCCGATTTCCGCTTGGGAATTGCCTTGGTTGAAAAATCTGATGATGAGGTCGCGGCTGTTGGAAATCGGCAAGGAATATTTAAGCTAGCCGAGCGACGGATAAAAAGTTCCAAAAGGATGATATCTGTGTCCGTTTTAGGACTACAAAGATCCATATGCAGCAGCTGTCCAGAAATCTATGCTGGGTTTCGCATTGAGGTCTTGCACCCTCATCGCGCCAATCGTTGCTGCCCGGGGCTGTGCGATATCCCCGATACAGCGCGCTCTTCGATAGGAAATTTGAGGTGAAAGGTAGTGCCCAGGCCGAGTTTTGTTGTGCAGGAAATCGTTCCGTGGTGATATTCAACCAAATCACGCACAATCAGCAGGCCGAGACCGCTTCCGCCTGGTTTGCTAGTGACCACGGATTCAAAGATTCTCATCCCTTCTGGAACGCCATTGCCGGTATCAGCGATGTCCAAGTACAACCAGCGTTCGGTCGCAAAACTTCGAATCGTCAAGGTCCCGCCATCGGGCATCGCCTCGACCGCATTGTTCCACAGGTTGAGAAGAATTTGCCTGAGCTTATCTCGGTTGCCCGGAATAGAAGGCAGATCCAAAGGGATATCCTGCTTGATCCGGATTCCTCGCCGCTCGTAGTCCGGCGATTGCAACGTCAATAGCTGCCTAATTTCCGGTTCCAACAAAGTTGGCTGCAGAGTATCCCTCGCGATTTCTGGCAGACGAAACTGCTTGAGAAGCTCGGCGAGCCGCTTAATCTCGTTTTTTAGGATTTTCGGCAAATCGCCGATTTCATCGCGCTCGCGAGGGTTAGCCTCGAAATACTTATCGATGATATCAGCGCTCATGAGCATACCACCAACAGGGTTAGCTAACTCATGCGCGATGTAGCGGCAACGACACAATGAAGAGGAAACATCGACCGGTTGCGGCTCGGTTTGCTTGTCTTTCGTCACGCGCTTTAAAGCTCCCTAGTCCTTTTAAGTTATTGCATGGTTTCACGGGAGGAAAAGTCGTCCAATGAACAATTTTTTTGTCCGCTCTATAACTACAAAAAAGAATTTACAGGAATGTTACTGTTGTCTTAAAGCTATGATTGACCGGAGGTGAGATCTGATCCTGCTGAGCAAGGACAGATAGCCGGACAGAATGTCGCGCCGTTCATTCAGTCGATCAGTTTGTTCTCCAAAGCATAGCGGATAAGCTCGGCATTGGTTTTCATATTCATCTTTTCGAGCACCCGGGCGCGATAGGTACTGACCGTTCTGACGCTGAGAAAAAGTTCCTCAGCAATTTCCTTGATCGCTTTACCTGCGGCAAGACTGCGCATGACCTGATATTCACGGCTTGACAGGTTTTCGTGCATGGGCGTTGTCGCCTCGGATGCTAGGCGAAAAACCAGTTTCTCGGCCATTGCTTCGCCGATATATTTGCCGCCTTGGGAAATTTTTCTGAGTGCGGTCAAGAGAACCGCCGGCGCTTTGTCCTTGGTGACATATCCAGCCGCTCCCGCCGCGAGTAGTCTCAGGGCCAGCTGGTCCTCGGGATGAGCGCTCAAAATGAGAACGGGAAGCTTCGGGCGCTCGCGCCGCAGTTCTTGCAGAACTTCCAATCCGTCTTTGCCCGGCATCGTGATATCGAGGATGACCGCATCCCAGCGCTGCCTGCGCGCGAGCTCTAGAACCTTATGGCCGCTGTCTGCTTCTCCGACAAACTCGATATCGCTGTCCTTGAGCAAACTTTCCTTTAAACCCGCGCGAAATATTGGATGGTCGTCGGCAATCAGAATTCTCATCGGCGCCGGGCTTTGCTCGGCGGCATTCGCATGCTCACCGAGGTGCCTCCCTGCGATACCGGGGTGATTTCCGTGACGCCGCCAAAAGACAATGCGCGCTCACGCATGCTCAGTAAGCCGATCGATTTAGGCGCGTCGATTTCACCATAGGCAATTCCTTTGCCGTTATCGCGTACAGAAAGGGAAAGATTTTTGTTGTCAATTTTTAGCTCAACAACAACTTTCGTCGCTTGCGCATGTCGCACAACATTCGTCAGCGCTTCCTGCAGAATCCGAAAAATAGCAGTGGCGCGATCCGAATCCAAAGAAAATTCTTTTTTTGGCAGATGGAGCTCGCAGGCGATTCCTGATCGGTCCTGAAACTCGGTGACTTGCCACTCGATCGCGGCAATCAAGCCGAATTTGTCTAGAACGATCGGTCGCAACTCCGTAACAATCGAGTGGACGCGACCCAGCGTGCGGTCGATGAGCGCAGACATTGAGTCCAGCTTTTCCAAAAGCGAGTCATGACTTTTGGCCGCTCGATCCGGTAACAAAGAAATGTCCAATTTGAGTGCGGTTAGGGTTCCGCTCAATTCGTCATGGATCTCACGGGCAAGTTGCGCTCTTTCTTCCTCCTGCGCGGTCTGCAATCGACCGGCTAGGGTGCGCAACTCCTGTCTCGATCTAGCGAGCGAAGCCTCCGCGATCTTCCGGCCGTGGATATCGATGCACCCACCGACATAACCCTGGAAGTTTCCGTTTGAGCTGAATAACGGCGCGCCGCGATTTAAAATCCAACGGTACTCCCCGGAATGGTCGCGCAAGCGGTATTCCATCACAAAGGGTTCGCGCTTGTCGAAGGCAGAGTTGTACTTTTCAATGCATGCCTGAACGTCCTCCGGGTGAACGCCCTCGATCCAACCGTTGCCAAGCTCATCTTCCATACGTTTCCCGGTGAACTCTAGCCATCGTTTGTTAAAGTAAGTGCAGAGTTTATCGGGCCCGGCTTGCCAAATGAGAACAGGGACAACATCGGTTGTGATGCGGTAACGCGTCTCGCTTTCACCGAGCGCACGTTCGGCGCGTATACGCGCTGTCGTTGCGACTTCCACTGCTTGATTGAGCTTGCTTATCTGAATCACCCGCTCTTGCAGCATTGTCATTAATTGACTGGTCAGCCGCTGAGATTCGAGAACTTGTTCCTGAAAAGATTGAGTGGCTCTAGCGGCCCGTTGCTTTAAGGGTTCGTTCGCTCGGCGTACCTCCTCACTGCGCCGATGATTTGAATTCTTTCTCATTGTCATTTCGTCCAGTGGCTGGGCTGCATGACCTCTAGCCGACGTCTATATACCGCACTTTTATTACCACACCCAAACAGGTCTTTGAACTGATGATCTGCGCCGAGGAAAGCAAAAAACGGGCTCTTCGGAAGGGATTTTGTTTATCCGAACTACAGGAGGTGGCAAAAGCGATTACGGCGCATGGTGTGCCTGATGATCAGCCGTCCTGAAGAGTGACCATGGATGACATGATGACCGAAATCATCAGCGGCAAATATCACTCTGGGCTGATATGCAACCGGTAGCTTTAGGACGACAATATTTCACGCGGCGCGACGCCGATAATGTAGTGGTGTTTTGCCGGTCCAGCGTTTGAACGATCGGTTGAAAGCGCTTACTTCCGAGTAGCCCAATAAAAAGGCGATTTGCGTAAGC
>DATBEY010000226.1:0-11048 GCA_036558765.1 Binatia bacterium
TTTTTACGGCTGCGACCGTTATCCCGAGTGCAAATTCGCTACGTGGGATAAGCCCATCGCGCTCGCCTGTCCCGATTGCGGCAGCCCGATCCTTCTGGAAAAGGTCACCAAACGAGCGGGGCGGACGCAGCGCTGCTACAACAAAGAATGCGGCTATTCAGTTCAGGTCGAGCCCCCGCTTAGCACCAAAAAGCCGCCGGCGGATCATTCTTCGGCAGCCTCCGCATAGAGTTCGAAGCCGTTAAGGCTCCAGCGTTCGAGCGCTCGTGACTTCCATCACGCGCGTTTCTCTGTAATTGTTTATTCCGTGTCAAATCGTGTGCGCATCATAGGCGGCGGCTTGGCCGGCGCGGAAGCGGCCTGGCAACTCGCTCGGCGAGGCGTGGCGGTAGAGCTTTATGAAATGCGGCCGCAGCGCTCGACGGAGGCGCACGCTGGAGACAATCTCGGTGAATTGGTGTGCAGCAATTCGCTGCGCTCCGACCTGCTGTCGGCGCCGGCCGGGCTACTCAAAGCCGAGATGCGCCGGCTCGATTCCATCATTGTTCGTTGTGCCGAGCAGCACCGCGTGCCGGCCGGGTCAGCATTGGCAGTGGATCGGGAGGCTTTTAGTGCTGACTTGACTGAAACGGTTCAGGCATTACCCGAAGTCCGGATCGTTCGCGAAGAAGTTCAACAAATTCCGGAGGAAGGCATCGTCATTATTGCCACGGGACCCCTCACGTCTCCGGCGCTATCGCGACAGTTGGCTGCGGCGTTAGGCGAGGAGCACCTCTACTTTTACGATGCCATTTCCCCCATCGTTACTGCCGATTCGATCGACATGGAGCTCGCCTTCCGAGCCGCACGGTACGGGAAAGGCGGTGACGATTATCTGAATCTCCCGCTCACGCGCGAGGAATATGATCGGTTCGTCGAGGCATTGATCGCGGCGGAGCGCGTGCCGACACGCGCCTTCGAGCGCTTCATCCCATTCGCGGGCTGCATGCCTATCGAAGAGATGGCCGACCGCGGCAAAGATACGCTGTCCTTTGGTCCGATGCGCGCGGTCGGACTGCGCGATCCACGGACCGGTAAACGGCCGCATGCCGTGGTGCAGTTGCGTCAAGAAAATCACGCGCGCACTCTTTACAACCTAGTGGGCTTTCAAACCAAGATGACCTATGCGGAACAGCGCCGCGTCTTTGCGCTCATCCCGGGACTCAGCAAAGGAGAATTCGTCCGTCTGGGGAGCATGCACCGTAACACCTTTATCAACGCTCCTCTGCACCTCAAGCCGACGTTGCAATGGCGCCGCCGTCCAACGCTGTTTTTCGCCGGCCAAATGACCGGCGTCGAGGGATATATCGAATCGGCGGCAACTGGGATGCTGGCCGGGATCAACGCGGCGCGGCTGCTTGTCGGCGAATGCCCGGTCGCACCGCCGCTCACCACTGCGCTGGGCGCGCTGCTCGCTTACATTACGGACTCCGAACGCAAGCATTTTCAGCCGATGAATGCAAATTTCGGCTTAATCGCGCCGCTGGCGAAACGGCTGCGTGGCAAGATGAAAAAAGAAATGATGTCCCGGCGCGCGCTCGCCGATCTCACCGCTTGGGCAGGAGAAACCGGTCTTCTCTCCCCCAGGGCAGAAACGGTTGCGCTTTCATGAGCCCGCGACGCAGCGCATTTTTCGATATCGGCACGAACACGATTCTCTGCCTGATCGCGGAAATCAGAGATACCGGCAGATTCAGAGTCTTGGACGATCTTGCGGAAATCGTTGGGCTCGGGCAAGGCGTCGATCAAACGCGATTGATCTCACCGGAAGCGGAACAACGCGCCTTGAACGTGCTGCGGCGATTCGTTTACCAATGCCGGACCTTGGGAGTCGAGGAGATGACAGCAGTGGGCACGAGCGCACTCCGGGATGCTAAAAACAGCGCCGAGATCCGCAGGGAGTTTCGCGATGATCTCGGACTCGATGTACGTGTCCTGTCCGGGGCGGAGGAGGCGGCGTATTCGTTTGTTGCCGTCCAACGCGGTCTTCCGCTCGCAAATCGCGAGCTGCTGGTGATCGATATTGGCGGCGGCAGCACCGAATTGATTCGCGGCAACGACTTAGGGGTAGCGCGCGCCGTAAGTATCGACATGGGCTCGATGCGGTTAACGGAGCGATTTATTCATTCCGATCCGGTCGAACGTGCCGAAGTCGAAACGATGATCACTGCCATAGATCGCGAACTCGCAACGTTACCGAGTCGTGGCATCGACGCAAGCTCCGGGGTTGTGCTGGTGGGCATTGCCGCGACCTTTACTACGTTGGCGGCGATGGAAAAGCGCCTCGCAACTTATTCTCATCCCGAAATCCACGGCAGTCGCATCACCGCCCGACAGGTGCGCGCCCAAATGTCTGCGCTCGAGACGAAGACGATCGCTCAACGAAAAGGAATTATCGGGCTTGATTCCAAGCGCGCGGAGGTGATCTTTGCAGGCGCATGTCTGATCGACCGAATTATGAAATTCTATGACAAAAACGAGATAGTGGTCAGTGATCAGGGTGTGCGCTACGGCTTATTGCACGAAGCCGCGGAAGCGATGCAAAAGGGTTGACATTTTTAAGCGGATTGGAAATGATCGGTCTTTCCTTTGTTGCGAACCATAACAGCGAAGCACCTACAATCGTCGTAGACGGAGGTCTCAAGCCATGACCAAAGCAGAGTTAGTCGAGGCCGTTGCGAAGAGCGCGAAAATCAATAAGGTAACCGCGACAGTGGCTGTGGATGCGACATTCGATCAGATCGGCAAAGCGATCAGAAAAAGTAAAAGATTCCAAGTACCGGGCTTCGGAACCTTCACCGTCCGTTCGCGCAAGGCACGCAAGGGCCGTAACCCGCAAACCGGGGCAGTCATAAACATCAAGGCGAGCCGGTCCGTGGGCTTCAAGCCTGCTCCTGTATTGAAGAACGGCTTGTAGCCTGTGACGGACCGCGCGCAAGCCACCGCGGATTCCCGGTGGCTTTTTTTTGTTCTTGTTGATGAGCACGCGGGCGCTGCGTAGAATATCTCAAGCCTTAGAAAGTGAATATGTCGCTCAAAACTGAATCGATCTGGATGGATGGGGAGTTGGTCCGCTGGGAAGACGCCAAGGTCCACGTCCTTACCCACGCATTGCATTACGGCACAGCCTATTTCGAGGGCATCCGCTGTTATCTCCTGGCCGACGGCCGTTCTGCAGTATTCCGCCTCGCCGAGCACACGCGCCGGCTTGTGGACTCCGGAAAAATTCTCGGATTCCCTATGCCGTACACGGAAGAGCAGCTCAATCGAGCGACATTGGATGTGATCCGAGCCAACAAGCTCAAGGAATGCTACATACGCCCGTTGGCATTCGTGGGGCTTGGCGAACTGGGCCTTTATGCGCCAAAAAACCCGGTCAGTGTGTGCATCGCAGTTTTTCCGTGGGGCGCTTACCTGGGTGACGAGGGACTGAGAAATGGCATCCGGGCGAAGGTCTCTTCGTTTACGCGCCATCATGTCAACGTCATGATGACCAAGAGCAAGACGGCGGGAAACTATATCAACTCCGTGCTCGCCAAGCACGAGGTCAAAAAAGCCGGCTACGACGAAGCGATCATGCTCGACGCCGAAGGCTACGTGTCAGAAGCGAGCGGAGAGAACGTGTTTCTTGTCCGTGATCGGAAGATCAAAACCACACCGCTGACGTCCATTCTGCCCGGGATCACCCGCGATTCGATTATCACGCTGGCGCGCGACAAAGGCTATCAATTAGTCGAGGAGCGATTTACCCGCGATGAGCTGTACATCGCCGATGAGGCTTTTTTCACCGGCACGGCCGCCGAGCTGACGCCGATCCGTGAAGTGGACGATCGGCAAATCGGCAGCGGCCGGCGTGGTCCGGTGACCGAGGATCTGCAGAGCACCTTCTTCGATATTATCAAAGGAAAGAACAGCCGTTACGAAAAATGGCTGGCCTATCTTTAGGCGATAGATAACATCGACTTCATCTTCGCCGCATCGCGACAGCGCCGCAGACGTCCATTAGAAGCATGAGCGACTCCCCGGATCCCACACTGCGCGTGAGCATGTTACCGCGCGATACCAATGCCCGGGGTACGATTTTCGGCGGGGTGATTCTCAGCCACCTCGACTTGGCAGGCGGCATCGCTGCCTCACGGCTGGCGCCACGAAACTTTGTCACTCGGGCCATGCGCGGCGTCGAATTCATCGCGCCGGTGTATGTCGGCGATGTGGTCAGTTTTTATACTTCCATTGTGCGCCGGGGAACCACTTCGATCACAGTCAAAATCAGTGTCGAAGCCGAGCGTGGACGCGATCCACGTCACCGGGTCAAAGTCACCGAGGCAGAAGTTGTCTACGTGTCTGTCGATGAGGCGGGAAAACCGCTATCCTTATAGACATGGTGCGGATGCAAAAAACAGCAAAGCTGATCCTCTCGCTGGTGCTCTTCAACGGCTTTATGCCGGCGGCGCGCGCTGCGGAGAGCGATCGCAAAGCTGAATGTTGCGAGCGCGACAATCCGCAAATTGCCCGCTGGCAGCAGAACGCCGATCGGCTCTATGCACTATTCAAGCCGCGTGAGGCCGCCGGCGAATTACAGAAGGTTCTCCAAATCGATGGTGAAAATTTTGCGGCACTGATCAAACTGGCTCGCGCCTACATCGATATCGGCGACCACATTGCAGAAAACGCGAATCACTCGAAAGAGCAAAAGATAAACGAGTATTCCAAGGCCGAAGATTACGCCCGGAGGGCGGTCAAAGTGGACCCCAGTTCGACCTGGGGGTATTTCTGGGTGGCGGCGTCATTAGGCAACATTGCAATGGTATCCTCGGTTGAAAAGCAGCTGGATCTGGCCGGCGAAATTCGCGACGCGATCGAGGAGTCTATCGCCCGGGACCCGCAAAACGGCCTCGCTTATCATATTTACGGCGTTTGGCATCGCAAATTGGCGGAATTGGGCCAGGGCAGGCGCATTCTTGCCGGCGTGTTTTACGGCCGCTCGCCGCCCAGCGGCAGTCTGCAAAAATCCATCGAGTACCTGAAAAAAGCCGTCGCCCTCAATCCCACAGTGATCCTTTCCCGGCTGGAGCTGGCGCGCAGTTGCATCGCTGTCCAAGACTTCGCCGACGCCCGTGCCATGCTCAAATCCATTCCGGCACTGCCGATCCAATTTTCCGACGATGCCAAGCACAAGGAAGAATCGGCGCAGCTCCTGCAAGAGATCAAGGACAGCTGACGCGATCCAGCCTCTCGCGGATAACCTCTCGATCGCTTCACCGATAACGTTTGCACCGCCAAGGCACATTCAGTATCAATGTTGCGATGCGCGGAGTGTGGCTCGCCGTCGGTATCGGAATGTTTTTTGCCGTGTGCACTCTTGCCTGCGGCAAGAGTGGCAGCAGTCCAAAGGCGCTCCGCGTCGGCTTTGTTCCGGCCGAGGACGCCCAGCAGGTCATGCAGAATGCTCAACCGCTGGTGGACATCCTGCGAAAAGAGCTGGGTATGGAAATCGAGCCGTTTGTCGCCACCGATTATACCGGCATCGTTGAAGCTTTACGGGTCCATAAACTTGACGTTGCTTTTCTGGCGCCCGCGTCCTATGTCCTCGCGAAAAACGAAGCCAATATCAAAGTCATTCTGAAATCTGAGCGTAAAGGCATTCCTTTTTATTATGCCGCGATTATCACCCGAGCGGATAGCGGTATTAAAAGTTTAAATGATTTGCGCGGTAAGACCTTCGCATTCGGCGACAGCCTGTCGACCACCGGGCACGTTTTCCCGCGCAAAATGTTGAAGGAGAAGGGCATCGATCCGATTCGCGATTTGAAGCAGATCCTTTATTCCGGCGGACATGACGCGACCGTGCTCGCGGTTCTAAACGGCAAAGTTGATGCCGGGGCGACCTATGCCAATTCACCGGACAGCAACGACACGGCCTGGATGCGCTATCTCAAAGACCCCGTAGACGTAAAACGTATTCGCGCGATCGCTTTCTCGGAGCCGATTCCGGCGGACAATTTAGTCGTGAGTGACAGTCTCGATCCGAAGATTGTCAAACGACTCGAGGAGGTTTTTGTCGAGCTCAGCCGTGATCCGAAAGGGAAGAAGATGCTGCGCGATCTATACCAGATCGACGGCTTTGTTCCGGCCACCGACCAAGATTACGACAGCGTGCGCAAGGCTTTTACGGAGGCGGGCATTCAGATAAAAGATTCTCTTCAGAAGACAGGTTCGTGAGCATTCTCGAGATCAAGGATCTTTGTCACGCTTACAATGGGAGTGCGCCGGTATTGCGCGGCGTGAGCTTTACCGTGGAGCCGGGCGAATTCCTGGGTGTCATCGGCCTGAGCGGCTCGGGAAAGTCCACCTTGCTACGGTCGGTCAATCGGCTTATCGACCCGGCTTCGGGTGAGATCTGGGTGCCGCAGAAGCTGGTATCCGGTACATCGAGCACGACGCTCATTAACGTTCTAACGCTTGGGGGTGGCGACTTGCGCCATCTGCGACGAAAGATCGGGATGATCTTTCAACAGTTCAATCTGGCCAAGCGTCTTTCGGTCATCGAGAATGTGCTTGCCGGCGCGCTCGGTTACCAGTCCGCGCTGCGCAGCACATTCCGAGCGTTCACCCGCGAAGAACGCTGCCACGCTTTGATCAACTTAAAACGAGTGGGTTTGCTCGAGCACGCTTACAAGCGCGCCGACGAGCTGAGCGGCGGCGAACAGCAGCGCGTTGCCATCGCGCGGACATTGATGCAGCAACCGGCCCTCATTTTAGCCGACGAACCGGTTTCGAGTCTCGATCCCAGGCTGTCGCGCGTGGTTCTCGACATCCTCAAGCGAGTTTGCCGCGAGGATGGCATCACCGCGGTGGTCAGCTTGCACACCCTCGAACTGACGCGCGGATATTCCGATCGGGTGATCGGGTTGCAGCAGGGCCGGATTGTCTTCGACGGTCCGACTCCGCAATTGTCCGATGCGGCTGTTGACGCAATCTATCACCGCCATGATTAACACCGAGCGATCGAGCGCTTGAAGGTTGTCGATTGGAGGAACTCCGTTTGCCGGAACCGACCCACCACCCGAATCTAAGCGATATCCTGCTCGAAGCGCCGGCGCCGCCGAGGCGGAGCAGAAGTTTTTACGCTTCGCTGGTGTTTGCCGTGCTTGTTCTCGGATGGTCGATTCACGGAGCGAAGATCCGTCCCGGCGAACTGCTCGACGGCATTCCGCAGATTTTTCTGACACTCGGGCGCATGTTTCCGCCGGATTTTAGCAAAATCACCGAGAGCAAAAACTACTTTTTGCCCGACACGTTGTCCTGGAGGGATCTGCTCCTGCCGCTGCCCTTAGCCGACGAGCAAGCCCGCACCCGTCAGCGCTGGTGGGACAACACTTTTCCACAAACCGTGATCGGCGCGACCCTCGAGACTGTGCAAATGGCGCTCGCGGGCACGTTCCTGGCCCTGGTGGTGGCTTTCCCAGTGGGTTTCCTCGCTGCGCGCAATACCACACCGCATCGGTTTGTTTACTATGGAGTGCGCATGTTCTTAAATCTAGTGCGCACCATCCCCGATCTCGCATTGGGACTTCTGTTCGTTGCCGCCGTCGGTCTGGGCGCTTTTGCCGGCACCCTCGCATTGGCTGTCCACACTGCCACGGTGCTGGGGAAGCTACTTTCCGAATCGGTCGAAAACATCGACGAAGGCGTCGTAGAAGCAATCCGCGCCACGGGCGCAGGCTATGCACAAATCCTGTCGTTTGCCGTGCTGCCGCAAATTCTTCCGGATCTGATTTCGTTTACTCTCTACCGTCTCGAAACCAATATCCGTGCCGCCTCAGTGCTCGGCCTGATCGGCGCCGGCGGCATCGGATACCTGATGAACACCAGCTTTCGCACCTTCCAATATCAGGAGGCCGCGGCGATCGTGCTCGTGCTCATTGCGCTGGTGATGTTGGTGGATTATTTGAGCTCGCGTTTGCGCGCCCGGGTGGTTTGACGCCGTCGCTTGCCGAATTTTTCTCCGCCGTTGGCTCTCGGAAGTCAGTAATCCCGTGGACATTTTCATATCCCATGGTAATCTCGCCGAGGAGCGATTTTTCTCGATGATTCGTACCGTCGGTCTCGTGGCCAAGTACCAGGAACCTAAAGCGGCGCAAATGGTTCGTTGGTTGGTGCCCTGGCTCAAAAAGCGCGGCAAGAAAGTGTGCGTCGAAAACGGGCTGGCACGCAACGGCGCACGATCCTGCAGCAAAAAAGAGATGGCGGCAAAGGCCGATCTGATTATCTCGCTCGGTGGCGATGGCACTCTGCTCAATATCGCACCGCTGGTGGAGCGTCCGGACGTGGCCATCCTCGGTGTGAATCTCGGCGGATTAGGCTTTATTACCGAAGTGGCGGTGGACGAATTGGAAGGGGTGCTGAGCAAGACCTTGGACGGCGATTACGAAATCGAGAAGCGCATGACTCTCGAAGTGCGGGTGTCGGGAAAAAACGGCCGCCCGCGCAAATTTCGCGTGCTGAATGATGTGGTGATCGCCAAAGGCGCGCGCAGCCGAATCATCGACCTCGAAACCTATGTGGGGGATGATTATCTCTGCACCTATCGAGCCGATGGTCTGATTATCTCGACGCCGACGGGATCCACGGCTTACTCCCTCGCCGCGGCCGGTCCGATCCTGGAGCCGACACTCGGCGCGATCGCGCTTTCGCCGATTTGCCCGCATACATTGACGCACCGCCCCATCGTCGTACCGAGCAATGCGGCCATTCGCGTGACCCTGCGCTCATTCGGCGATACCGTCATTTTGATTCCCGACGGACAACCCGGCGTGCGGCTCAACAATGGCGACCAGGTGGAAGCCCGTGATTATGGTTTGCCAGTATCGCTGATCAAGCTCGCGTCACGCAGCTACTACGAGATCCTGCGTGAAAAATTGAAGTGGGGGGAGCGTTAAGCGCTGCCGCTATGTTGCGCGAGCTTCGCATCAGGAACTTTGCCGTCATCGACGAAGTGGTTCTCGAGCTCAAGCCGGGTTTGAACATCATTACCGGTGAAACGGGCGCCGGTAAGACAATCATTCTCGACGCCCTTGGATTGATTGCCGGCCAGCGCGGCAGCACGGACGTGATTCGGAACAGAGAGGATGAAGCGAGCGTGGAAGCGCTGTTCGATGCTTTGCCGGAAGAGCTTTCCGAGAAGCTCGGCAACGCGGGTTTCGAAGCCGAAGACGAAATTGTCATCAAGCGGATCGTCAGCCGCTCCGGGAAGAATCGTATTTACTTGAACGGTAGCCTGGCGCCCCGCGCTGTTCTTGCCGAAATCGGCGCTAGCTTAGTGCAAATTTACGGGCAGCACGAGCATCAGACGTTGCTGCAGCCGGAGACTCATCTGGGTCTGCTCGACGGGTTCGCAGAGCTCGAGACGCAGGCGAACTCGATGCAGATGAGTTACAAAACCTTGACGGCGTCCTGGAACGAACTGAATCAAGTGAAGCAGTCGCTCGAGCAAAAGCGCCGGGAGAAGGCGCTTCTGGAAGCGCAACTCGAAGAGCTTGAACGAGCACGCCTCACACCCGGCGAGGAGGAAGAGCTCCGCGCGGCAAAAAATGTCTTGGCGCACAGTGAAAAGCTCTACCAGGGTTGCCGCGAAGGCGAAGATCTCCTGTATGAGAGTGATGCGGCCCTCGTCGGCCGTTTGGGTAAATACTCGGGACGGCTGCGCGAATTGGCCGGCGTGGATCAGCATTTGCGCCCGACGGTCGAATTGCTCGAATCTTCTTTGGCGCAACTTCAAGAGGCCGCGGCGCAACTGCGTCGTTACGCCGAGCGGATTCATTTTGATCGTAATTCTCTGGAGCAAGTCGAAGAGCGTCTCGCCGAACTCCAACGGTTAAAACGGAAGTATGGCGGCAGCATCGAGGATATTTTGCGCGTGCATCAAGAAATCAAAGAAGCTCTCGGCAGCTTGGAGCAAGGCGAAAGCAAGATCGCGGCGCTGGAGAAAACCTTTGCCGATGCCCGGCAAACCGCATGGGACACGGCCGAAAAAATCTCCACGGCAAGGCAGCGCGCCGCAAAAAAACTCAAGCGCGACATGGAAAGGGAAGTGAGAACGTTAGGCATGCCGGAGACGACTTTCGAAGTGCGTTTTATGACCCACGATGAAAAAGCCGATATGCCGCCGTTCTTCGTTGGCGGGAAGAAGCTCACTGAGCGCGGTATGGATCAAGTGGAGTTTTATTTTTCGCCAAATCCAGGCGAGCCGCCCAAGCCGCTTGCTAAGATTGCTTCCGGCGGCGAGCTTTCGCGCCTGATGCTCGCGCTCAAAGCATTGGTGCTGACAGCAGGCGAAGCTTCAACCTTACTCTTCGACGAAGTGGATGCCGGGATAGGCGGTCGCGTGGCGGAGATTGTCGGCAAAAAATTGAAACAGGTCGCAGCGCGCCAGCAGGTGCTCAGCGTAACGCATCTGCCGCAGATCGCCGCTTTGGCCGATGCGCATTACGTCGTTGAAAAAGAGGTGGAGCAAGGACGGACATTTACCCGCGTCAAACAACTCTCCGAGCGCGACCGAATCGCCGAGATCGCCCGTATGCTAGGTGGAATCAAAATTACCGATCAGGCGCGCAGGCACGCGGAAGCATTGGTGCGCAGTAAATAGAATTAGGACTGAGGCGAAAAGGACTGAGAACTGGGTTCAATACGAAAAGCGCAGGTTGACTTTTCGGGCGTCCTTCCCTACTTTAACTCAGTCCTCGTTACTCAGCACTCAGTCCTCAGTCCTTCCGAGATCGTGGGGCCGTAGCTCAGTTGGGAGAGCGCTTGAATGGCATTCAAGAGGTCGTGGGTTCGACTCCCATCGGCTCCACCAAATCCAAAGCACCAAAACTCTCCCTTCATGATCTCAACGCGTTGGTCTGTTTCATTCCCTAGCTTTTGTTATAGCAATTGGCGCGTGTATCGATCGGTTCACTATCGAAGGGCGGCGATCTTCCACAGCTTCGGTGGATTTTTTATTTGAG
>DATBEY010000227.1:0-4271 GCA_036558765.1 Binatia bacterium
TTCTCTTAAAATTTTTTAGCCAATTCATGTAGAGTCTTCCGGTGCACGCGCAACTGAGCGCCAACAAACCGCGATGTCTTGTTCGGCTACGGCAAGCCAAAATGAAATTTGTAGTATTTACCAGAATGTCCGAAAAAACCATCAGTGTTTACCTGAAATCAAACTTCAAAAAACCTTAGGAACCGATTACCCTTGGCGAGGCCACCAGCGGGCCCAAGCCAAGCGCGGACATGGTCCCGACCATTGCCATCCCGAGCTTCACCAGACCTTTGGACTCCGAACTGAGATTCTGTCCCTTCCCGCTGAATGCATTCGCCTTTGCAAGCGTGTCCCATCCGCGAACGGGCGACTGGACGGCAGCGTGTGTTTGTTGAGAAGGCCAGTTTAGTCACGAAAAACGGCTCCGTGGAGCCGCTTCCGGCATCATCGTTCTTGCCCATTGTCCGGCGGCGTCTTGAGCCGGTCGGCGTACTTCTTTGCCTCCACACCCTGGCCGCGCGCGCGGTAGAAGCTCACCAAGGCAGCAAGCACATCACGATTGTTTGGATGATCTGCGAGATTTTTTTTCAATCTTGCGATCGCTTCGTCCGATTTGCCAGCCGAGTGCAGTGCTACCGCATAGACGTAAGAAAACCGCGCGTTCTCTGGATCGAGGATCGTCGCCTGCTCGAGCTCGGCCAGGGCTGCGTCCCTGCGTTTCATCCGCACCAGCGCAAGTCCAAGCGAGTGATGGAGGATCGCGTTTTTTGGCGCAATCTTGAGTCCTTCCCGCAAAATGCTTTCTCCTTCCGTGTCGCGCCCCAGCACGCGGTAGAGATCTGCCAGATTTGCATAGGCAGGAATGAAGTTAGGATTAAGTTTGATCGCTGCCTTCAGCTCTGTGACCGCATTCTCTGCGTCGCCTCGCCGCGCGTAAAAATTTCCGAGATTAACGCGCCCTTCTGCCCGATCCGCATTGTAGCGCTGGCTTGCAACATACTCCTGGGCCGCGCGTTCAAGAGCGCTGCGTTGCTCGACGCTCAATTGATCCGCCGGCACGCCCGCGAGCAAGTTAGCCGCTTCGATGCGTATCGCTCTCAATGAATCGGCCAGGAGCGGGGCGGCCAGGCGTAACCGCGCTTCCGGTGGCGCGCCGGCAAGCGACTGAAGAGCAGCGAGGCGAACGAGCGGACTGGGATCTCGCAGACCGGCGGTCATTGCGTCGAGCGCTGCTGGGCCGATAGAACCGAGTTCAACCAACGCTGTCGCGCGCGCAATGGCCGGATCACCAGTATCGGCGGCGATCGCGCGCAGTTGCGCCTGTGCCTCGGGCGCAGCCGCGTCGGCGGCGGCAAAAGCCGCGGCGAAACGCTGATAGCCTTGAGGATCGCGCCCGTACCAGTGTTTCACTTGCGTTGCCGCCCAGCGCGCGTCGCGCTCGTTATGACAACTATTGCAAGCGTTGGGCGCGCTCAAGGTCACCGACAGATCCGGTCGGGGCACGCGCAGACTGTGATCGTGCCGTGGATCGATAACCATGTATGTCGTCGTCGGCATGTGACAAGCCACGCATGCGGCACCGGCGCTGTCAGGCTTGTGATGGTGGTGCGCCGGTGTATCGTATTTGGCGCCCAGATGGCACGTAGCACAGAGAGAGTTTCCTTCGGCGCGCAACTTGCCGCTGTGCGGGTTGTGGCAGTCGCTGCAGGTGACGCCGTTCGCGTACATCTTGCTCTGCAGGAATGAGCCCCAGATATAAACTTCGTCGCGCTGCTGGCCATCCACGTAATAGAGCGGCCTCCTGAGCAGCGCCGGGCGATAGTAATCGAGGAAAGGCTTGCCCGGCGTGTAGCCTTCGAAAATTTGGCCGCGGCGCGCGTGGCATTGTGCACACACCTCAATTTCTCTCTCGGTGGAGCGCGCACGCGATCGGACAGGGTTGCTATCAGTGCTTGATCTAGTCCAGGCCACGCCGCGCCTTTCATCGAGGCGCACCGTCAGCCCATTCGAAGACACTTCCCCCTTTGAAAGAGGGTGCTGGGACTTCGCCCACACTACATGATTTGAGCCCGGTCCATGACAGGCTTCGCAGCCGACGTTTATTTCAGCCCATTGCGTTTGAAAGCGGTCGGTGGCCGGATCGTAATTTTTACGCAATTCGGTCGAGTGGCAATCAGCGCACATGAAGTTCCAGTTTTGCGCCGGGCCCGTCCAGTGGAGCTCGTCACCATGAGTAATTCGCTCCTTCGGATAGAGATGAAACCAGCGTTGTCCGCTATTTTTCTTTGGCCGTGAGTCCCATGCAATTGACAAAGCTTGAAGGCGACCGTCCGGGAACTCGATCAAGTATTGTTGCAGCGGAGACACGCCGAACGTGTACTTGATCTCATAATCCGTGAGCTTGCCGTCGCGACCCTCGGTATTGACAAAAAATTTTCCGGCGCGCTTGAAGAACGTGGAAGTGAGTCCGGCATAGGTAAACCGCGCGTTGTTGAAATTGCCGAGCACACTATGTTCATCCGCCTGTGCCATCGCGTCGTGATGTTGAGATGTTAGCCATGCCGAACCTTCCGTGGCGTGACAAGAGACACAAGCGCTGCTGCCGACGTATTGGACAGCGAGCGTAACACGTTTCTCGCCATCTCCTTCAGCCGTAGGGTTTAGGTGCGCGACCAAATAGAGGATCCCAATCGCGATCACGAAGCTTAGGAATGCGATGCCACTCCAGAGCAGGCGGCGGCGATGTTTCTGCTCCGTCTTAAGCGTGTTCGCGTTTCGCTTGCGAGATTTTTTTTGCGCCAATTCGCTGCTCTTCCTGCGTATGCCGATTTTATCGCGGCAAGTAATCCGACCCAAAGATCGAAAAGTCTTTCTGAATGTCCTTTTGAAAATTATCAGGGATTTGGATTGTGTTTCCCATGACTCGTCCTCGACGAACATGCGCTCGGCGCTGCTGCTTCGTGCTCTACGCTAGCGCGAACGGGATACCTCTTGGGGTTGGCGCCGCTGCGTGCGGATATTTGTAGAGCCACGTCATGTAGGAGTGGGTCGGCGTCGAGTCGAGGGTAGAAGTAACATTCCTTGACGTCCTCCCCGTGGTTGGCCTCTGAATTCGTCAGCCCGAAAAGCCTTTCTTTTGGAATCGGGTCCTTGCCGTGCCACAAGGCAAGCGCAAAGCAAAGCTGCTGCTTGTCGTCGGAGATTCCCACCAGTCCATCCTCCTCCGGGGCGTCGACGGTGTTGGTTTGTGCTTTCATCTTGTAACTCCTGAATCTTTCCTTCGGGAATGGGAGAAAATCCCTCGCCTTTGAGGCGAATCCTTCAAGGGTGACGATCCGCTTGCTTTATACCTGAATGGTACGTATCAAGAAGCCCGAGCTGACTCTTCGGCACGCCTCTCGTTGCGCGATAGCCGACACTCAGGAATTGGTGGTTTGCCGGCTAAACACCAACATTTACTGTATGGTCGGTTTAGGGGACTGCGACGTGTAGCTCAGAACCTTGGTCAAGCCAAGCTTTTTCATGCGGAATCTTAACGTGGAGGGATGGAGTTTGAGCATAGAGGCGGCTCCCTTCGGCCCTTCGATTCGCCATGCGGTCGCTTCAAGAGCGCGAAGAATATGGTCTCGCTCGGCCTCATCCAAGCTCGAAACCCTCATCGGCTCCGCTACCGGTTCGGCATCACGAGGTAATGGCGTTGTTCTCTGAGCCAAAGGCTCAGGTAAGCGCAATACTCCGTCGGAAGCGACGATAACTGCCCGCTCGATGACATTTTGCAGTTCCCGAATATTACCGGGCCACTTGTAATCCGTGAACTCACGCAGAACGTGGGCCGGCACTTCATCGATAGTTTTTCCCAAGCGTCCACCGATCTGTCGAGCAAAGTGGCTGACGAGCAGAGGAATATCCTCACGTCGCTGCCGCAGGGCGGGAATAGTAATCGGGTAAACATTGAGCCGATAGAAAAGATCTTGGCGGAATCGCCCGGTCGAGACATCGTCTTGTAATTTGCGGTTGGTTGCCGCAATCACCCGAACATTGACTTTGACCGTGACGGAACCGCCGACCCGCTCAAACTCGCCTTCCTGGAGGGCTCGCAACAATTTCACTTGCGTGCCCAACGGCAACTCGCCGACTTCATCCAGCAGAATCGTGCCCCGGTCGGCAAGCTCAAAGCGGCCTTTGCGTTGCCGGTCTGCGCCTGTGAAGGCGCCTTTCTCATGGCCAAACAATTCACTCTCGACGAGTCCTTCAGGCAAGGTCGCGCAGTTCACTTTGACATAGGGCCCGTC
>DATBEY010000228.1:0-6644 GCA_036558765.1 Binatia bacterium
AGCAGCGCCGACTAGCAATCGACGCTGATGTGCTGGAGAGGCATTATCAACGATTTGACCGTATCGGATACCAGTGCTAGCGTGGCCTCGGTAACTCGCGAGAGTAACCACTGCTTAGTGGAACCGAGGTCGTGCTCCGGCAAAGGAGGAGCTTCTATGCGATATTCGGTCCGGCACCTCAAATCCTGTTGTTGTTTTCCCTCCGTCAAGCGTGCTGATTCTCTTGCCCCGGCAAGGTGGCTGTGCTGGAACGCGCCGCGCATCAGCAGCGCCGGCTCTTGAACGAGCAGCGATCTTATCCGAGTCGATCAGGAGGTAAACATGGCGATCATCACCATTTATCAAGGCGCATCGGGTAGCGGTGAAGAACTAGCCGGGGCATTGGCGCAATCGCTCGGTTGCCGTTGCATCAGTCGGGAGGTGCTGGTGGAGGCGAGCCTGCGATATGGCATTCCGGAAGCGAAGCTGAGCAAAATCGTCGAGCGCGAACCGAACTGGTGGAGCCGGTTTATGGAAAATCTCCAGCCCTACCGCATCGCCCTGCAGGCCGCTTTCTGCCAAATCGCTGTGACCGAGGGACAAGAAAACCTCGTGTACCATGGGCATTTGGGCCACGAGCTTCTGCCCGATTACAAACACGTGCTGAAAGTGTTGTTGACGGCTCCGATGGAAAGAAGGGTCGAGCAGGTCAAGGCCCGTCAGGGTCTGGGCGACGCTGCGGCGCGAAAATTTATCGATGAAACCGACAAAGCGCGCAGCCACCGGCTCATGGGGATGTTCGGTGTCGACTGGCGTGATGCAAGCCGGTTTGATCTCGTGGTGAATCTCGGACGCATGAGCCTTAACACCATTAAGCATCTGATCCTGGAAACGCTACGGCAGCCGGATTATCAGATCACGCCCGGTTCGAAACAGGCATTCGAAGATTTTGCTTTGGCATCCCAAGTTAGGGCCGTGCTGGCGATGTCGGCGGACAGCACGCGGACTCGTCTGGATGTCAAAGCCTCGGCCGGCAATGTCGCAGTATCCGGGTCGATTCCTAGTTGGGTTTCGGAAGAAACGCTGGTGACGAAAATCAAAACTATTCCTGGTGTGAAGGACGTGCAGACGGATATCGTCAACGTGCCGGATCTCGGCGTGGTCGATTGGCCCTGATCGATTTAGGTTGAAGCTTTCTACAACGAGTCCTATGTCCAAGATCATAGGCGCGCTGGTGCTCGCGTTAGCCCTCGGCCGGGTAGTTTCTGCGAGTGCAGCCGAGGCGCAAAAGTCGCCGCCCTCCATTCCCGACGAGGTCGGGGAGGCCTGGGATCGGGTTCAGCAGGTTCTCCAAGACTTGAGCGATCGTTTTCGCGAGCGCTTTGGCGGCCGCGAAAACGTGGAAAACCGCCCGACGATCTCGCAAATGCTCAGTCGCAGTGAAGCGTTGGGATTGTCGGCGGATCAGGTGAAAAGGCTCGAGCAACTACGCGACAACTTCGAGCGGTTGAGCATCCGTAACAATGCCGAGGTCAGGATCGTCGAACTGGACATCGACAGTTTAATGGATGCTCCGACCGTCGATCTCGCCAAAGTCGAAGCGAAAGTGCGTGAGGCGGAAAAATTGCGCGCGGATCTGCGGATCGCTCGGATCAAGGTCATCGAGCAGGCAAAGGGGGTGTTAACTCCCGAGCAGCGAAAGAAGTTCTACGAAGCCGTCGAATCGCGCGCGCCCCGAGCAGCACGAGGGCAAAACCCTTCCGCTAAGGAACGAGAATAAGCTTACCTGTCGTTCGACGTTTTTCGAGCAGCTGTTGAGCTTCAGACGCGTCCTGCAGCGGCAGGCTTTTTTCGATCCGCAACTTGAGCTTTCCCGCTTGCATCCAAGCAAACAGATCGGTGGCACGACGCAATAGCTCGGCGCGAGTCAAGGTGTAATGCGCCAGGCTCGGGCGGGTGAGAAAGAGCGAGCCTTTGACGGCCAACTTTGCCGGATCGAAGGCTGCGACCGGCCCGCTCGATTGCCCGAACAGCACGAGATAACCGCGCGCTCGAAGGCAATCGAGACTCTTCTCAAACGTCGTTGCGCCCACCGAATCGTATACTACGTGCACGCCTTGGCCGTTGGTGATGCGCTTCGCTTCGGCGAGAAAATCGGCTTGCGTATATAAAACGATTTCGTCCGCTCCAGCCTGGCGAACGAGATCCGCTTTGGCTTGCGTGGAGACCGTACCGATCACTCTGGCGCCGAGCATCTTGGCGAGCTGAACGAGCAGCAAGCCCACGCCTCCAGCCGCCGCGTGAATGAGCGCGGTCTCATCTTTTTGCAACGGGTAAGCGCTATGGGTGAGATAATGAGCGGTCATGCCCTGCAGCATAATGCCCGCGGCTGATTTCGCGTCGATATCGTCGGGCACCGGTACAAGCTTGCCCGCTGGAACTAGGGCGTACTCGGCGTAGGATCCCGGAATCATCGCATAAGCAACTCGATCGCCTTGCTTTACTTCGGTGACGCCTTCGCCCAGCGCATCGACGATACCCGCTCCCTCACTGCCGAGAGTGCAGGGTCGATTCATCGGATAGAGACCGGTGCGATGGTAAATATCGATAAAATTGACGCCGCTCGCCTCGATCTTGACGCGCGCTTCTCCCGCCCTCGGTTCGGGGACGGGAACGTCTTCGTAGGCCAATACTTCCGGTCCGCCGTGATTGTGAATTCGAATGGCTTTCATGACTTTCCTCGCCGATAGTTAACCGCGTAGCGCTTTAGAGGCGGAAATTCAATTTAGAAACCCAAAGGTTTACGTGCACCGAGGTCGTCGATGAAAAATGCGGATTATTTCTGCCCCCAGGGCATTACGAAGACTTCGGTGGAGTTCGGCAATTCGGATTTGGATATTTTCAGTACCGGCGTATTCAACATCTTTACTTTAGGCATGCCTTGAACGAACTCTTGTACGGCTTGCTCCCACCAAAAATGCATAGGGATCACGATTTTCGGGTTGACCTGTTTGGTGACTTCGCGCGCTTCGGCGGGAGTGACGGTGAAATAGCCGCCGGCGATGGGCATGAGCAGTAGATCAATCTTGCCCATCATTTTCAGTTGCTCGGGGGTCAAAACATGGCCCAAGTCGCCGAGATGAGCGATGCAAATGTCATCCACGCGAAAGACAAAAATGGCGTTCTTGCCACGTTGCATACCCTGGCTTTTGTCGTGATAGGCCGGCACCGCGTAAACGGAAACATCTCGGATCGTGGTTGAAATTTTTTGCCAGTCTTCACCGGTCGGCGTGAGTCCGTGAAGAATCACCGGCGTGCCGGGCGCCATGTGCACGCTATTGTGTGGGCCGTGCTGGTGACTGGTCGTGACGATGTGCTGCGGCAACGTCGGATGGGGCAAGTCGAAAGCGCCGTGTGGATCCGTCAGAATGCGCGTGCCCTTTGATGAAGTAATTTGAAATGTCGAATGACCCATCCATTCAATGGCGATGGCGGAAGCCGCCCCCATCGCAACTCTCATGAACCCGCCGTGAACCACTTCGAGCTCATGGCAGAAAGCTAGAACGCGAGCGGGTAGGAAGAAAAATGCGATCACCAGCGTCACCGATTTTAGTCCCAGCATCTCTTTCATAATGGGTAGGGGCAATCCTGCGTGATTGCCCTGACGAAGGGGCGCGACACAGAGTCGGTCCCCGACAGTCATATCAATCCCCATTTCCGTCTCATCCACCACTCGATGCTAAGCAGGGTGAGAATGAGACCGAATGGCCATAGATTGTTCCATAGGCGAACCTGCCGCTGCTCGACGATTTCCGAGGGCGCGATCTGTTCAAGCCGCGCAGCGATTTTGTCGAAGGTCCGGTCATTCCAATCGTTTATCGAAATGTATTCGCCCTTGCTCGATTCGGCGATCTTTTTCAATAAATCGGGACGCGGCAAACCGTCATCCATTTCGCCGTAGGAGTACGCCGCAGTAAAACTGTTCTTATCTCGACCGAGGGTTTTGCCGCTGGCGCTCGCTTCGGCTTCGACCCGATAAATCCCTTCTTTGGTTGGCGTAAACTCGCCGCTGTATTCGCCCTCTTCGGCTTCCGGCGCAGTCGGGAGCACGATCGGCTCGCCTTCCGGGCTGAACACACGAAGCTGAACCGCGGCCTGGCGCACCGGCGTGAAGTCGTCGTTCAATACTTTAATTTTGATGGGGACCTTTTCGCCCGGCTGCGTGGTCGCGATCGGCAGAATTTGTACCTGTTCGAAAGCGGGTTCCTGGGCTAGCCACCGGATGGACTGGCGAATAAGTTTCAAATGGTTTTGCGGCGTTTCTTTGTTGCCGACGGCGATAAAGTTCCAGCGCCAGGCATCATCGCTCATCAGTGCCAGAGTTCTGCCTTTGCCAAAGCGCCCGATCGCAAGCAAAGGAGCGCCGGGTTGGACGCCATCGCCGGATGCTGTCAGCAGTGTCTCGCCGCGGACGCTGCGCACGGGATTAAGGCCGGTGAGCGCGGGCATCTTGCGCCAGGTCTCCTCGTTGGCTTTGCTGTCGGGCAGCAAGCGCGTGATCGGGTGCGCTTTACCGGCCGGCGTAAGAGTCGCTTGGATGTCGCCGCGTGCTTGAAAAGTCCCCTTGCCATCGAGTTCAACCGGCAGCACTTCGCGCAATGCGCTGTCGCCATAGCCGCCGTTGTCGAAGGAGCGCGCACCGCCAAACATCGCCAGCCCACCACCGTCGCGGACAAAATCACGCACCCGCTCCAGGTACACCGGATTGAAATAGGCGCGATAGGAAAAATCATCTAAGAGAACGACATCGAAGTTTTTCAGCTCTTCCAAAAAAATATCGTCGATGGGAAACGGAATCAGACTCAACTCATTTTCGGGGACATCGACCGTATCGGTTGGTGTGCGCAAAAACACAAATGAGACCAGTTCCACCAACGGATCTTGTTTCAGCGCCATGCGCAGAAAACGGTAATTCCATGCTGGCGAACCGGATAAAGTCAGGACGCGGATCTTGTCCCGTCCGACGTCGACTTTGAATTCCCGCTGATTGTTTTGCGGGATTTGTTCGCCGGGCTGCGGCGGCAGGCTCACCGAAAACGTATGGGTGCCGAGCTCTTTGGGCGTGAAGCTCAATGTCACCTTCTGCTCGAAGGGGTCCGCATCAATGGTAATGTTGCGTGTGGCGATGAGGTTTTTCCCACGATTAAAAAACAGCGGCACGGATTTACCCTTCAGGCCGAAGGCCTGAACCGTCAGCTCAATCTTGAACTCACGCCCGCGAAAAGCGAATTCCGGCGCGCCGAAACTGGCGATGCGGAGATCGGTAAATCCCTGAGTTTCGCCCACACCCACCGTGAATACCGGAGCGCCGATGCTCGCACCGTCTACAGCTTTGGCTTCACCGTTGGAAATTCCATCGGTGAATACGATCATACCGGAGCGCGCCGAGGGATCCTTGGCCGTGCTCTGCAACACTTCGATCAAACGTGTGCCGGGATCCTGAGGCCGTAGCCGGGCAATATTTCCGGGCGCGATGGGTTCGGTTCCGGTACCGAAACGAAAAATGCGTAGATCGTAGTCACGGCTGAGCCGTTGCAGAAGCGGAGTTTGACCCTCGGTGAGCTTTTGCCGGACCAGATCCAGCCTGCTATTCACCGCCTTATCCGGCGCACCGGCTTTGGCGCTGGCGGGAAAACCCATGCTCTGTGAAGTATCGATCAGCAAGGTGAGCGGACGACGAAGCTTGGTAATGCGCTTGTCGATCAAGGCTGGACCCAAAAAGAAAAAAATCAAACCGGCATAAACACAAGTTCGAACCAGCGTGAGAAAGGTTGTTTGTCCGCGCGAAAGGCGGTCGCGCAGGTTGATAAATTGCCGCACCAAAAGCGCGGATGCGCCGAGCGCGATTAGAGCGACCAGCCACGAGGGCCAAGCGCCAAGAAGATAGAGATCGTTCATATCTACCGGGTCAGACGCCTGCGGATGAAAGGAACATGGATCAAATCGTCTTTATAATTTTCGGTCATGGCGTACAGGATGATATTGATGCCGAGGTGAAAGGCGTCCTTGCGCTGCGGTTCGCCGCCCGGAGAACACGGGTTTGTCCAGTTGCCCAACTGGTCACGTTCCCAGGCGCCGCCGAGGTCGTTTTGGCAATAAATGACCGGCGTCGACGTGCCGACGGAAATCCCTTCGAGATTGGGGCTGGTGATACGCACGCCGCCGATGCGCCGCAAAAGATAATAGCTTCTGAGCGCCGCATGGCCGGAGGGCAAGCGCTTGAGATCATTGCCGGGAAAAATTCGTTGCAGCTCACGGCGCACCGACTTATCGAAGCCGTAGCCCTGCTGGCCGAGCGCATCATCGATGAGCAGAAAACCACCGTAGCTCAAAAAGCGCCGCAATGTTTCGACTTCCTCCTGGGTAAAGGGGTCGAATTCATATTTGCCGGCTAAGTAAAGAAACGGGTAATTGAACAGATCGCGATCCGATAGGGTCACTTCGCGCTTCGCGTTGGCCGCTTCCACACTCGTTCGCGCCATCAGCTCTTCCAACAGCGGCGTCACCGCCAGCGGGTGCGGGTTCCATTCGCCGCCCCGATATTTGATTTGAGCAAATGTAAATTGCAGCCGGCGCCTGTCCTCGGATTCCGCGGCGTGTAGCAG
>DATBEY010000229.1:0-8748 GCA_036558765.1 Binatia bacterium
GTCCGCGCCGAAATGGCGCAGCGCAACATCGATGTGCTGTTATTACCGGCGAACACCGGCCGATGGGAGCAGTTGCAGGGAGATTCGCGCTATCTGACTTCGATTGGTGGTTTTGCCACCGAGGTGTTTACTGTTTTTCCACGAGAGGGCGATGTCACCGCTTACATTTTCAACCGCGCCGGTTGGTGGAAGCAGGCGCAAAAATGGGTTGCAGACGTGCGCGACGGCCGCAACCGTTGGGGACAAAACGCCATCGAGCGGATCAGCGAATTGGGGCTGCAAAAAGGCACGATAGGAATTGCCGGGCTGGCCGGATTGTTTCGCGCCCCGGAAGGAATCATTCCCTATTCGTCCGTCAAAGCCATCCAGGATGCCTTTCCCTCGGCAAAGATCGTCAATGCCACCGAGATGATGCAAGAAATACGGGCAGTGAAGAGCGCCGAAGAAGTTTCGCTGCTCCAACGTTCCGCGGCGATCGTTGAAAAAACTATTGAAGCGATGGTCGAGAACGCCAATCCCGGCGTGAGCGAGAAAGAGCTTTATGGCGCGATGCTGCATGCAATGCTCGCCAACGGCGGCGAATTGCCGACGTTATTTTTCTTGAGCGGCGGGCCTGGGATCAGCAGTAGCTCGTTTGTGCCCACGGATTACCGACTGCAGAAAGGCGATCGGCTGATCGACGAGATCGAGGCGAAATACGCAGGGTACGCGGCTCAGGCGGTCTGCCCGGTTGTCCTGGGAACACCTGACGAGGAGTATCAGACGATGATCGATATCTCTCGCGCGTGCTTCGATGCGATTCTGCACCAGATGAAGCCTGGTGTCACTTTCGGACTGCTCTTCGATATTTATTGCGATACGGTGGAGCGTGTCGGTAACGGGCAATATCTGTGGAATCATCCGGTGATGCACGCGCGGGGACTCGGTGACGATGGCCCGGCTTTGCTCGGCGACAGCGATCTCGAACGGTTCTCGAAAATCGAACTCCAGGCTGGCATGACATTTATTTTGAAGCCGCAGGTTCGTCCGAAACGGGGAAAGGGCCGCGCCAGCATCGGAGATACCGTCGTGGTCACTGAAAGCGGCGCGCGGCGGTTGGGAAAACGGGAGCTGAAGCTGATCGTGAAGAATGTTTGACCGGGAAGATCGGAACATGGAAGACGCAGCGCCGCAATTGATTGCGCCCGATCGCAACCAGAAGCGCCCGCAACAAACGGGCGCGATGAATCGTGCTCCTACCCGACTGGTATGGTGATATGCCTGAGCTTTATCCCTATCCGCGTTTTTCGATCGCTGAGCGCGACAGGCGCTGGAAAGCGGTGCGCGCGCTCATGCGCGCGCAAAATCTCGACGTCATCGTGACGCCGCAAAACAGCGGCCATTCTGCCGATTATCAAGCCAACACGCGCTATCTCACCCACTGCGGCGGTGGCGAACCGGATCTCGCGGCGGTTTTTCCTCTCGAAGGCGAAGTGACCGCGATCGCGACTTCGGCCGCGCCACGCTGGCCGACGGTGCAGGATTGGGTGACGGATGTGCGCGAAGCTCGGCGCAATTACGGCCGCGCCATTGTGGAACGTTTGAGAGAGTTGAATGTCGAGCGCGGCCGGATCGGCATCACCGGTCTGGGCGAGGTGGAGGGCACACGCACGCCGGAAGGTACGATTTTCTACGGCACTTGGAAGCAAATCCGCGCAGCGTTTCCCAATGCGAGCCTGATCGACGCCACGGCAATTCTCGACGAAGTGCGTTATGTGAAAAGCGCAGAAGAAATCGACGCCCTCGCCAAATCGGCGGCGATCAATGAGCTAGCGATTCAAGCGGAGATAGAAGCCGCGCAGGTTGGTGTCAAGGATTGGGAGGTCTGGGCCGCGGTGCACTACGCGATGACCCGCAACGGCTCCGAGCTGCCGGTGCATTGTTTCTGGGTCTCCGGCAAAAATCCGAAACGGACACTAACACGGCCGAGCATGCGCCTGCTCGAGCGGGGTGACGTGATCATCAACGAAATCGAAGCGTCGTGGATCGGTTATCGCGCCCAAGCTGTGCAGCCGGTATTCGTCGAGTTTATTAACCCTGTGCAGGCGGAGCTGATCAAAGTGCAAAGAGAGATTTTCAATCGCATCATGGAAGTCCTGAAACCAGGAGTGACCGTCGCTGAATTGGCTGAGCTTACGCAACGCGCGGCTGAGCGCGCCGCGCCTAAGACCGGTCCGGCGGCCGGCGCGCGCGGTGATCTCACGATGCACGGACGCGGTGCCGGCGATGACGGCCCGATCATCACGCCCCACGCCAGAAGTCGAAAACAACTCGATGTCGCGATGCGCGAGAATATGGTTTTCATCTGCAAGCCGTCTGCAATTTCCGCTGACGGTGAATACACGTGCCAGTGGGGTGACACTGTTGCGGTGACCACGAACGGCGGACGCAGGCTCGGCAAGCGGTTGCATGAGCTGGCGGTGGCAAAGTAGTTCTGAGGACTGCGCAATGAGGACTGAGTGGCGGGATTCATTAAAAATTTCTTTAAACTTCAGCCCTCTTGACTCAGTCCTCAGTCCTAATGAGCGGAGCGAGTGAGATGCCGTTAGTATTGAGTCGCGACGAGTTAGCCCCATTAGTCGATCTGCCGAAGGCGATCGAATTGATAGAAGAAGCGCACCGACAACAGGCAAAAGGGCAGATCGTGCCGCATGCGCCTTACCACATTCCTGTCGGCGAACACAGTGGACTACGGGTGGTTTCGGGCGCGCTCCTTGAACGGCGGCGAGTGGGCGTGCGACTCGGTCCCAATAGTGGTCTCGGTGGCGGCAACAAAATGTATGCTCTCTTGTTCGATGCCGATTCCGGCGAGCTGTTATCGTTCATGGGTTTTCCATTTGGCACGCTGAGAACTGCAGCGGTCGTCGCGATTGCGGCGAAGCACATGGCGCGCGAAGATTCGCACCGCTTGGGTCTGTTCGGCGTGGGGCGCAACGCCTTCGGGATTCTCAAAGGCTTAATATCGGTGCGGCCAATCAAAGAAATTTTTGTCTCGAGCCGCGACCCCGAGCGGCGCAATAATTTTTGTGCCGAAGGTGAAAAACTACTCGGCGTCACTGTTCGCGGGGTAGACAAGCCGGAGCAGGCGGTGCGCGGCATGGACGTAATTCTCACTGCGACGAATTCGCTGACGCCGATTTTCCCCGAGGACTGGGTTGATCGCGGGACCCATGTGAGCAGCATGGGCAAACCGACAGAACTAAGCCGCGGGTTGCATTTAAGGGCGGCTCGGATCGTCGTCGGCAGTCAAGAGCAGGAGCGCAATTACGCCGATCGGTCAGCGGCGCTGCCGCTGGTCGAACTCACCGCGGCAGGAAAGCTATCTTGGAGCCGGATCCCGGAGTTGGGCGAGCTTGTTTCCGGAGAAGTGACCGGCAGAGCAAACCGAGATGAAATCAATATCTTTCGTGAGTCGCAGGGCGGTTATGGTGATATGGCGTTAGCCACCTGGCTTTACGAAGAAGCGAAGCGGCGCGGGCTGGGAAAAGAGATGAAGCTTTAATCGGAGGGGTGCTTCGGGTCGTTCAAGCCGTTCAAGATGTTCAAGCAGTTCGAATCGGGCGGACGCTCAAGCGCGTAGTGTTCGAAGTTCAAGATTCGAATTCGGGGGGATGAGAATGATTGCGCGGAAAAAAATCGTGCGAATATTTTGTCTGATCGCGGGACTGATAAACATGCCTGCCGCTGGGCAAGCCCAGACGTTGGCGCAGCTTATCGACGGCGCGAAAAAAGAAGGACAGCTGGTGTTGAGCTGGGGCACCGGCACAATGGGCGGGATCGAAGGCGCGCAGACCATGGAGAAGGCGTTCAACAAAAAGTACGGCTTGAATCTGCCTTTCAAATTCAGCCCGGGACCGGCGATGCCGCAGTTTGCAAGTCGGATTATTCAGGAGGAGAAAGCCGGTCAGCCGGCGAGTAGCGATCTCTTTATCGGTTCGGAAAATCACGTCGCTCGCATGTCACTTAAAAAGCTCGATTGGCCGAAAATTTTTCCACACATTACCAAGCCGATGACAGATTGGGACAACCGCGTGTTGATCGTGGTATCGCGCACGCCGGGATTCACCTACAACACGAACCTGGTCCGCGCCAACGAAGTACCGCAGAATATCGAAGACACGTTGAATCCGAAGTGGCAGGGAAAAATCGCTTCAACGCCTTACGCTGCGTCATTCGACCGGCTGGCGCTGGCCTGGGGTGAAGAAAAAACCACGGCCTTCATGCACAAGTTTACCAAGCAAGTGGCCGGCCTGATCCGTTGTGGAGAGGAGGAACGCGTTGCCAATGGCGAATTCGCCATGCTAGCGTTCAACTGCGATCTCGCCGACGCTAACGACATGCGAGAGAAAGGGGCGCCGGTCAACGGTAGAATTTTCAAGGACGCCGGCATTCTGTCCTACTGGTACTTGGCCGTGCCGAGCAACTCCGCGCATCCCAACGGCGCTTCTTTGTTGGCGGCATTCCTTCTGACCAAAGAAGGCCAGGATATTCTCTGGAACACGGAGAAAACGAGCTCCCATCTGGTCGAAGGGACTTACATGTATAAGTTCGTGAAAGAGCAGGAGCGCCAGAGTGTCAAGTTCTATGCCAACCCAGTTTCTGACGTGGTGAAGAATCAGGAAAACCAAAGCCGCGTGCGGCAGAAATTTCAAGATATTCTAGCGGGCAAATAGTTGTGAAAGGTCGTGGTTTGGCCGTCGCCATCTCGGCGACGGCTTTACTTCCGGTACTCGGGTTGCTGCTGCTCGTGCTCTGGATGGGATTCTGGCAAAACGGCCCCGGTGAGCCGATCGTTTACACGACGAGCCATTTTCGCAAGATTTTCACCGATGCATTCACTTATAAAACTTTCCTGAATACTCTCGGTTTTGCGACCACCGCGGTTCTCGTCGCACTTTTTTTCGCGATTCCCCTCGCTTGGCTGGTGGAGCGCACCAACTTGCCGGGAAAGTCATTCATCCTTGCAATCGTGACGCTCGGCGCATTGCTGCCGACTTTCTTTACCGCGATGGGCTGGGTCTTTTTGCTTCACCCGCGCATCGGCATTGTCAATCGTTTTTTGATGGATATTTTCGGTCTGACTCAGGCGCCGCTCAATGTGGCATCGATCGTCGGCATGGGTTGGGTCGAAGGCTTGGGCTTGTCTTCCATCGCATTCGTCATGATCGTCGCCACCTATCGCTCCATGGATCCGGCCTTGGAGGAAGCGGCGCGGGTGCACGGTCTGGGAATTTTCCGCACGCTTTTATACGTGACATTACCGCTTACGTTTCCGGGCATCCTCGCGGCAGCCATTTACGTCTTCACGATCGCGTTGTCAGCCTTTGAAGTTCCGGCAATCATCGGCCTGTCGAATAAAATTTTTACATTCGCCACTTTTATTTTTTACAAGATCCAACCGTTGGAGGAGCTTCCCAGTTATGGCGTCGCGGGCGCGGTCAGTACGATCCTGATCATTCTGGCGCTCCTGCTGAGCTGGAGCTATTTCAGGCTGTTGCGGTTCTCGCATCGCTACGCAGTGGTCACCGGCAAGGCGTATCGGCCCCAACCCGTCGAGCTGGGCTCAAAAGGACGCCTTCTCGCCTGGTCGTTTCTCGGATTCTACTTCACGGTCGCCAAATTGCTGCCGTTACTGCTGCTCGTTTGGGCGGCGCTGCTGCGTTACTTTCAGCCACCGTCGTGGGCGGCATTGGCGCAGGTGTCGATGAACAATTTCTACGGTCTGCCGTGGAAGCTGCTGCTGCACGGCGCTTGGAATACGCTGATTTTGATGCTCGCGGTGCCGACGCTCACCTTGTTTTTGTGTCTGGCGATATCCTGGACCGTGCTGCGATCGGGCGTGCGGTTTCGCGTGCTGTTCGATGCCGTGGCGTTTTTACCGCATGCCGTTCCTCATCTGATCTTGGCGATCGCGAGTATGTTTGCGGCTTTGTTTCTTCTGCGCAACGTCGTGCCACTCTATGGGAGCTTGTTAATTCTGGTTTTCGTTTACACCATAAGCCGGATCAGCTTCGCTACCCGGATCATCAACAATTCACTCGCGCAAATTCATCCGGAGCTGGAAGAAGCGGCGTTTGTTGGCGGTCTCAAGCTTCTACAGGTGATGCGGAAGATTCTCATCCCGCTGCTCAAACCGGCTTTGGTTTACGCCTGGATTTGGATGGCGCTGCTTTGTTATCGCGAGTTGACCATGGCTTCCGTGCTGGTCACCAGCCAGGCGAATGTGACTTTGCCCATGATTGTGTGGAGTTTGTGGCTCGGCGGCAGTCTCAATCAAGCGGCCGCCGCGAATCTGGTCGTGCTGATATGCATGGTGCCGGTGGTCCTACTTTATTTTGTTTTCGGCCGACGCAGCCGGATTGCGGAGGGCGCTTGATTTCGATCGCCGGCGTGTCCAAAAATTTCTCCGCCGACGATCGCTCCGTGGCTGCGCTGCGCTCGGTGCATCTCGAAGTCAATCGCGGCGAATTTTTCGTTTTGCTCGGACCCAGCGGCTCGGGCAAAACCACTCTTCTGCGCGCCGTGGCCGGTTTGGAAAAACCCGATCAAGGGGAGATCTCTCTCGATGGAAAATTGGTCTACTCGCGGTCGCAGGGTCTCTGTGCTCCGCCAGAGGAGCGACAGGTCGGCATGGTATTTCAATCCTATGCGATCTGGCCGCATTTAACTGTCGCCGAGAATATTGGGTTGGTGCTCACGCATGGCCGATTGCGCCTGTCCAAAAAGGAAGCAGCGGCACGAATCCATCACAGCCTCTCGCTAGTGCAGTTGCAGGATTTTGAAACTCGCCCGGCGCGGCTTTTGAGCGGGGGCCAACAGCAGCGAGTCGCGCTGGCGCGTGCATTGGCGATCAATCCGGCCTTGGTGCTGATGGACGAGCCGCTGAGCAATTTGGACGCTCGTCTGCGCGAAGAAGTACGCGCAAACATCAAAAAACTAGCGGTGCAAATCGGCATGACCGTGCTGTACGTCACCCACGATCAAATCGAGGCCATGATGCTGGCCGACCAGATCGCAGTGATGGCTCACGGCGAGATATTGCAGGTGGGCAGGCCGGCGGAACTTTATCGCCATCCGGCCAGCGCGCTAGTGGCTGAATTTTTCGGCTCGATCAATTGGATTCGAGGCATGGCACATGGGAACAACAGGGTTGAGACGGAACTCGGTCCGCTGTGGGTTGCGGACTCGCGCCATTGTCACGGTGCGGTGATTGTCGGGGTAAGACCGGAGGATGTGCATTTGCAGCGATCTTCCAATGAAAATGAAAATCGGATAGAGGGAAAAGTGAGAAACTCGGTATTCCTCGGCGATCAGATCGTCTGCGAAATCGATGTTCGGGGAAAGATCCTGATCGCCAAGGGATCGCCGAACGATGGGGAACCGAGTGACACTGTTTTCGTGTATTTGCCGAGAGAACGGCTGGTCGTGTTTTCCGACCGCGTCCCGAGCGACTCCCTAGGGTGACGCAAATCCAGAGAGAAAGGAGATTTCTTATGGGCGGCAACATCACAGCGAATGGCGACGTTCATCATCTGGACCACTTTGTGGTTGCGGTAATGGATCCGGTGCGAGCGGAGAAATTTTACACCGAGGTAATGGGCGCGCGCACTTTGAAAACCCAGAACTCGCCCAATATGACGCGCATCTTTATGAAGCTGGGCGAAAACCACGTGGGGCTTTTTTCCCAAGGAAAAGCTACGCTTCCGAAACGCGAGAGCGCGAACTCTTACCCGCGCCATTCTTTTCAAGTTCCGGAGGACGAATACGACGCCGTGGCAGACAAAATCCGGCGCCAGTCCTCATTCGTGCGCCCAATAGAAAACGACCCAGATTTGGGTTGTCCTTGGAAGAACGGCCTAGTGTTTCAGGATTCGGAAGGCAATTTTTTCGAAATTACCAAGGCAACAGGGATAGCTAAAACCCGGCTCCATCATCTGCATTTCGATACGACGGATCTTGATGCCAGTGTCGGATTCTACAGAAAATTCCTGAATTGCAGGCTGGAAGAAAGCAAGAACGGATTTGCCATCGTGACTGTGCCGTCGGGTCAGTGCGTGGTTCTGAATCGCGCGAGCGAACTCAGCGAAGTGACAAAAACCGCGTATCGTGGGCGCCATTTTGCCTTCAACGTGAGCGATCAAAATTTTCACGCGATTGTCGATAAGCTTCATGCCGCCGGCATCGAAGAGCGCGACGACCACGGCGAACGCGAAGGCCGGCGCCCGGAACAATTGGGCACTTACTTCAGGGAACCCAGCGGGTTTCGTTTGCAGATCACGAACGAGGACTCGGCGGAATTTGCCCGGCACGCGAACGACTGAGGTGAAAAGACCCTCACCTCCTCCCTCTCCCGCAAGCGGCCGAGCGTGTGTAAAGAAGCTTTGCTGGAAGCGGGCAAGTCGAAAGAAGCGCCTTGGGAAATTCCCTCGCCCATTCCGATGGGAGAGGGCGAGATGGCCGTGAACCGATTGCGCTCCTGCTGCTTGTATCGTGGCTAATCTCGGTAAAGAGTCTGATATGTCGAACAGATGGTTAACTGGATGCTCAAGAAACCGTTTCTTCACCAATTAAAATAGGAACTATCATGTCTGTCGCAGCGCTTAGGACTATCGATCGAGTGGAGATCCTTAGTGTCATGGATAATTCCATCGACGTATTGATGGGAAGCACGCCGGTGGCGAAGAGATTGAAGCGCGACCGAGACGCGCA